>JAFWBF010000065.1 GCA_017507285.1 Bacteroidales bacterium
CTTTGCACATTGGTTGCAGAGGCTCAGTGTTTTGCTACTCAAGGCAGCCATGCTTTTGGCACCGCCCCTCGGTTTTCATCATCCATAGCCAAGGGTTGGCACCGTTTTTTTGATAACAACAGTTCGTAGCCCCCTCTCCCCTTTGGCTATTGCTTTATCACAGACTTTCGTGTAAAGTACTTATCCATTCGGGCGTTGTCCCAATGCTTGGTAATGCGTATTACTACCGCTGTGGTTATAAAGGCGAATATAAATCGGAACAGTATAATTCCGCTCCAATGGCCTCCGGCCGACATTACCAGCATGGTATCTTCGATAATGCTATGGAAGAGCGACATTAACAAGAGCGAATAAAATATATCTTTGCGTGATATAGCTTTAGCCTTGGTTTCTTCTATTATCAGAGCCCCGCCGTAGGCCATACCCAGGGTAAGCCCAATGATGGTAAGGGGAACAATGTTGGAGGTCATGCCTATAAAGCCCAACATGGGTTCCAACAGCTTGTTCAGCTTGGCTATAAGCCCTATGCGTTTGAGCAGTTCCAGCACTACCAACAACGACAGTATTATCAAGGCGATGGACACATAACTTTTCAATTCGTTGAGAGCCCAAGCCGGCAAACCATCGTCGGCAGGCATAGGCAGAGACATTATGTGGCCGGCAGGCTGCTGAAGAAGGCCCAAAGACGAGTAAAAGAAATTCAAGAACATGCCTACCACCACAGCCACCCCTATGCGAAAGAGCACCACCGGCAACCATTTGAGGCCGGCTTTGTAGGCCACCACCACCTCCATAAGGAACGAATGGGCTATAAGTAATGCCGTCATAAGTATAGACACCTGCGCTACACTAAGTGAAAGCGACGACTGCAAGGAAAAGAATGCCAACAAACCGCCATAGAGGTTGCCAAATATGGCACCGGCCCACACTATTCCCATCTCGCCCGGAAGCCCCATAAGCTGCATAAGCGGGTCGAAAAAAGCACTTACATACTCTATACCGCCCGTTTCTTGAAGCACTTTTACCAAAATACTTATGGGTACAAGTATTTTGAAAAGAATTTTACAAGTTCTACCCCATGGTTTCAACACCGATAAAGCAAACGATTTCAATATATTATCTTCTTTCATCATCATGTCAGCACCTTAATATTCGGTGTGCAAAGATAAGATAATTATTTTGAAAAGGAGATTGCCAAACGTATTATCCGAAAAAAAATCGTATTTTTGCAACGTAATATGGACAATGTATAACACCGATAACACCATGAAAGTAGATGTAAACGAACGTATTGAGGCAGCTAAACAGCTATTCAAAAACGGATACTCCTGTTCGCAAGCTGTAACGATGGCTTACGCCGATGTGTGCAACATGGAGCCCGAATATGCCGCACAGCTATCCTTTCCTTTTGGCGGAGGCATAGCCCGCATGCACGAGGTGTGTGGCTGTGTATGCTCGATGGCGCTGGTGGCAGGATTTGTAGAGCCGGCTCCCGACCCCAAAAACCTTACTGCAGTGCAAAAAAGCCGCGCACTTACACGCTCATTGGCCGAGAAATTTAGAGAGAAGCATGGCGATATTGTATGCCGAAACCTACTGCAAAACAAAGAGCAGCATTCGTGTATAGACTATGTGGCCTTTGCAGCCGAAGCAATAGGATTGGCAATTAACGAGAAAGAGTAAAATTTTTATACGTACCAAACAACAAAAGTATGACAAAAAAGTTGTACCTTTGTAAGATGTATTATAACTTAAAACATATCCAAAAATGATTGAATACGAATTACAACAGAGCGTTTCCAACGCATTAAAACAGTTATACAACCACGATGTTGCACCCGAAAACATCGTTTTGCAAAAGACCAAAAAAGAATTTGAAGGCGATTTTACAATAGTAGTGTTCCCATACGTAAAAGCAGCCAAAAAATCGCCCGAAGCAGTAGCCAACGAGCTGGGCGAATACGTAAAAGCCAACCTTGCCAACATCGAAAGCTACAACGTTATCAAAGGTTTTCTCAACTTTGTGGTAAAAACCGAGTATTGGCTTTCGTTTGTCAAAGACAATGTATGCAAATCAAACTTTGGATATGCCGAGGCCAACACCACTTCGAGCCCTATAGTTATCGAATATTCGTCGCCCAACACCAACAAGCCTCTTCACCTTGGCCATATACGCAACAACCTTTTGGGTTGGAGTGTGGCCAAACTGCTACAAGCAGCCGGCAACAACGTTAAGAAAGTAAACCTCGTAAACGACCGCGGAATACATATATGCAAATCCATGCTGGCATGGAAGCTCTATGGCAATGGCGAAACGCCACAATCGTCGGGCATGAAGGGCGACCACCTTGTAGGTAAATACTACGTACTGTTTGACAAGCACTACAAAGACGAGGTGAAACAGATAGCTGCCCAAAAAAACATAGCCGAAGACGAGGCAGCCAAAGAGTCGCCACTGATGTTGGAAGCCCAAGATATGCTTCGCCGCTGGGAAGCCAAAGACCCGGAGATAGTGGAACTATGGACCAAAATGAACGGATGGGTATACGAAGGTTTTGATGCCACATACAAGAAAATGGGTATCGATTTTGACAAGATATATTATGAATCCGACACTTACCTACTGGGCAAAGAACTTGTAACAAAAGGTCTTGAAAAAGGAGTACTATTCCGCAAAGAAGATGGCTCTGTATGGGCCGACCTTACCGACAAGGGACTTGACCAAAAACTGTTGCTACGCAAAGATGGCACATCGGTATACATGACCCAAGACTTGGGTACCGCCCTATTGCGACACAATGATTTTGATGCCAAACAGCTAATCTATGTGATAGGCAACGAACAAGACTACCACTTCAACGTGTTGAAGATAATATTGGAACGCCTTGGCTTTGACTGGGCCGAAAAGATTTACCACCTATCGTACGGAATGGTAGAACTACCCAACGGAAAAATGAAATCAAGAGAAGGCACTGTAGTAGATGCCGACGACCTGATAGAAGAAATGATAGACACCGCCGAAGCTATGAGCAAGGAACACGGTCGAAACGACGACCTGCCTGCCGATGAGGCTCAAAAACTATACGCTATGCTTGCACTGGGTGCGTTGAAGTATTTTATACTTAAAGTAGATCCCAAACGCAACATGCTGTTCAACCCCGAAGAAAGCATAGACTTCAACGGCAATACAGGCCCATTTATACAATATACCCACGCCCGCATACGCTCTATAATACGCAAAGCCCAAGAGCTACACAACCTTGCTATCGACGATGCCCAACAAATAACAGACTGGACAGTAACCAACATCACTCCTAAGGAAAAAGAGATTATAAAGGCTATATACGACATGCCCAACGTAATACAGGAAGCTGCCAACAACTACTCTCCGGCAATGGTGGCAAACTATGTGTACGATGTGGCCAAGAGTTTCAACAGCTTCTACCAAGACACTCCGATACTAAAAGAAACCAATGTCAACAATATGGTGTTCCGCCTATACCTATGCAAGATGGTAAGCACAGTGGTACGCAACTCCATGGCTGTACTTGGAATCGAAGTTCCGGAAAAGATGTAACAACCTCTAGTGTGTAATATAATAACTTATTGTAGCAATGCTTATAGAACCATCAATGTGGGAAGAGCCTTACAAGGTACATAGTTTTCTTACAGACCGCTATTGCAGGCTGTCGGTGCCGGCCATATCTCAATTGTTTCAAGAAACCGCCGAGGCACACACCAATGCCTACAATATGGGTTACCATTCCTTGATAGCCCAAGGCAAAGCATGGGTACTACTACGGGTATATTACGAAATATCTGAATACCCAAGTATATACGAAAACATATCCATGCGCACATGGAGCCGTGGCTACAAAGGCCCAATAGCATTCCGCGATTTCGAGATAAGAAATTTGGCAGGCGAAGTAGTAATAAAGGGAACGTCCACTTGGTGCGTGATAGATATCAATTCGAGAATGCCACAACGCTGCAATAAGATTATGGACAGCTTTCCTATGTACGACCACGCAGCCGTAGATAAAGTGATTGGCAAGCTATTACCCAATGCCGAGGGCGAGACTGTAAACTCGTTCAAATCGCCCTTTATGGCTATTGATAAGGCTCAGCATACCAACAATGCCATGTACATGCGTTGGGTGATGAACGCTCTGGACGAATCCGACCAAAAGAGGAACATACGTACGGTGGACATAAGCTACGTGCGAGAGACACCAATGAACGACTTAATAACAATAAAACGCCACCGCCCCTCGACCAATGCATACAACTTTGTACTGGAAAACAGCCGTGGACTATCGATGATATGTAACCTCGTTTTTGAATAATTGTCTCCACAATAATCAAAAAAAAGACGAAACCCCAAGCACTAAACTCAAAAAAGGGTTTCGTCTTTTTTTATGTGTTACTTACCATCGGCAGGCATTGTCTAGCTTAGCTTGAACGCTTTTTGTATTTTCTCTACATAATCTAGTTTTTCCCATGCAAAGAAATCCACTTCTTTCTTCTGCTCTTTTCCTTTGCGATACAAAGTAACTTCTCGGCGGAAGGGGTCGCGTCCGAAATGACCATACTTGGCAGTTTCGAAATATATAGGGTTCTTCAGCCCGAAACGTTCCACTATTGCATAGGGAGTCATATCAAATATTTTCTTCACCTTTTCGGCAATCTGTCCATCGGTCATCGCTACTTTGGCTGTACCGTAGGTGTTGACGTATAGTCCTACAGGCTGAGCCACCCCTATAGCATAGGCCACTTGTACAAGCACCTCGTCGCAAACGCCTGCTGCTACCAAGTTTTTGGCAATATGTCGTGTGGCGTATGCAGCACTTCGGTCCACCTTGCTAGGGTCTTTTCCGCTGAAAGCGCCACCTCCATGAGCACCACGTCCACCGTAAGTATCAACAATTATTTTTCGTCCGGTAAGACCAGTATCGCCATGAGGACCACCAATTACAAATTTACCGGTAGGATTAACATGTAGCTTATAATCCTTCTTTTCAAAGAGTCGACGATTGTCTTCCGAAATTTTGGTAAGCACACGTGGTATAAGTATCTGCTCTACGTCACAACGTATGGTTTGGAGCATACGTTCTTCGGTATCAAAATCATCATGTTGTGTACTGATTACTATAGTATCAATACGCAATGGTTTGTTATCATCGCTATATTCTATTGTTATCTGACTTTTGGCATCCGGACGTAAATACTTCATTTCTTTTCCTTCCCTACGTATGTTTGCGAGTTCAAGAAGAAATATGTGTGCCAAAGTTAGAGGCAAAGGCATATACTCTCTTGTTTCACGACATGCATAACCAAACATCATACCTTGATCGCCCGCACCTTGCTCTTTGAGTTTTGCTCTTTCAACACCTTGATTTATATCTGGACTTTGTCCGTGGATAGTACTGATAACGCCACATGAATTTGCCTCGAACATGTATTCGCCCTTGGTGTATCCTATCTTTTGTATCACATCACGAACCGTCGATTGTACATCTACATAATCATGAGTCTTAACTTCGCCACTCACTACTGCCAAACCAGTTGTTACCAGAGTCTCGCAAGCAACTTTGGCATCAGCATCACGGCGTAGAAATTCGTCCAATAGTGCATCACTTATTTGGTCTGCAACTTTGTCGGGGTGTCCTTCGCTAACACTCTCGCTTGTGAAATAATAAGCCATATCTTTCTGTTTAAGTTTTTTAGTTTTACATCTATTTTATTTGTCTAACCTTCCTACTACAAAATAAGAAAAACATTGTCGGAGGAAAGCAATTTTGCATACAAGTGGAGTAAAAGAAATATTTGGAAACCTTACGAAGAAAAGATGTTATGTATTGTTTTAGCATTTTTTCTGTGTGGTTGCAATCAAATTCAAATCTATCCACTTCCAATTTGCAAAATTACTATTTTTTTTCCAACCTTCCAAGAATACAACCACAATATTTTTTATACTACCCTTACATTTCTTTTCTAGTCCATAAGTAATCAACTTCTTAGAGAGTAATAATTTTCATTGCATATCCCTATATTTTCAGCCTTCAAATATTCGTTTGAGATGTATTTTCTACCGTTTTTAATATTTTTTTTGAGCCAATCCCTCTGTTTTTTTCTTACACAATGGAATATTGCACTTCTATATTGAATCTATAGAACCATAATAGATACAATAAATAGAAAATTAGTGCGTTTATAAAATTATAGCAATGTATAATTTGTGTAGCAAGATGAAAAATGCTTTGATGATATTAGACCATTTTCCGCCTTCATTTGCCCCACGAATGGGCTATTTGGCCAAATATATGACAGAGATGGATTGGAATGCTCGTGTATTTTCGGTGGCACATAGTAATGATACAGCCAAATTTGACAATCTAGTGGGCTTTGTTCGAGCCGAGGTTGTTCCTATGCCTATATATTGCCATATGCATGCTATCAATAGGTTAATAAGCGAAATTTTGGGCATGATAAAGGGTGGTCGTTGCTGGAGTATGAACGATGAGAGAATGTATAATCACATTATGAAAAGTATCATAGCTGAAAAATACGACCTTGTAGTATGTTCAACAGCTAGCTTTTTTCCTTTGTTCACAGCGCTACGTGTAGCCCAAACCATGAGATTACCTCTAGTATTAGATTTTCGCGACATCTATGAACAAGACCCATATATGTATCCTCGCAAAGGTGCGGCAGGGCTATTGAGACGTATGCAGATAGGTATGCGAAATCGTATCATAGGTCATGCTACTGCTGTAACCACAGTATCAGAATGGCACAAAAATTTGCTAGGCACCTATAATAAAAATACACATCGAATTTTTAATGGATTCGATAGCGAACTATTTTACCCTCGCACCAATCCGGAAAAATTATCTAGTTTTGTAATAGGTTATACAGGCAGTGTTTCGCCCACCAATTGCGAAGGCTCTCGAAATCCAGATATTCTTTTTGAAGCAATACAACGTCTCTCGTCCGAAGGTATTATAGAGCCGAAAAAATTCGTTCTACGTTTCTATACCGACGATGTAAGCATAAACTACCTTAATAGTACTGCTGAGAGATATGGTATAGCCGATTATGTGGAGATATACCATTGGGTTGTAGCCAATGATGTACCATCGGTATTGGATTGTTGTTGCATTCTGCTTGTCTTGGTAGCGGCTTGCAATACCAATGGCGTAATGACCACCAAGATTTTTGAGTACTTAGCCATGGGTCGCACCACTATATGTGTACCTAACAGCGACGGTCCGGTAGCAAAACTGATTTCCGATGCCAAAGCCGGAAAATCGTTCGACAATTCAAATGAACTGTATCACTACCTTGTTGAAAAATACAACGAATGGCAAATAAACGGACATATAGAATGCCACACAAACATGGACTATGTAGCTCAGTTTTCGAGACAGAAACAAGCCAAAGAATTCGTAAAAATATTCAACCAAGCAATCTTGAAAAAAATACATCCCAAAGAGCTTTGATATACAGATTAATAAGCACAAAAAAGAAAAAAAGTCAGTGATTTTTTATCGTAAATAGAAAATTTATCTGTTACTTTGCAAAAGCAAACGAAGGATTGCCACGACATTAAAATAAACTACAACACACTGAAACAGAGATACTTTAGTACAATAATAAATATATATAAGATAACACACAGAAACATACTAAGAGAGTATAAAACCAAGATATGGCGAATAATTTAGTAATAGTTGAGTCACCGGCGAAAGCCAAAACGATAGAGAAATTTTTGGGTACTGGTTTCGTAGTCAAATCAAGCTATGGCCACATACGGGATTTAGCAAAAGCAGGAAAAGGTATAGACACAAAAAACAATTTCGAGATGCAGTACCTTATATCAGACGATAAGCAGAAGGTTGTCAACGAACTTATGAAAGCTGTTTCCAAAGCCGATATGGTATGGCTTGCCTCCGATGAAGACCGAGAGGGAGAAGCTATTGCATGGCATCTAAAAGAGACGCTAAAACTTTCGGATGATAAAACAAAGAGAATAGTATTCAACGAAATTACAAAAACGGCAATACTCAATGCCATCAACAATCCGAGAACTATTGACATGAACTTGGTGAATGCTCAGCAAGCACGCCGTGCATTGGATCGCTTGGTGGGTTTTGAAATTTCACCCATCCTATGGCGAAAAATCAAACCGGCACTCTCAGCAGGTCGCGTGCAAAGCGTAGCCGTACGCTTAATTGTGGAACGTGAAGATGAGATAAGAAAATTTAAATCGAAATCATACTTTCGTGTAGTAGCCATATTTGATATACCGAATAGTAACAAGACTTTAAAAGCAGAATTATCACAGCGTTTCGACAAAGAAGAGGATGCCTACAATTTCTTGGAAGCTTGCCAAAACAGAGCTACATTTGTGGTAAACAGCGTAGAGAAAAAAGCGGCAAAACGCAGTCCGGCACCACCTTTCACAACCTCAACTCTTCAACAAGAAGCTGGTCGCAAATTGGGATTTCCGGTAGCTCGTACTATGCAAGTGGCACAACAACTATACGAAAACGGTTTTATAACCTATATGAGAACCGACTCGGTAAATCTTTCTGATTTGGCATTAAGTATGGCTAAAGAAGAAATAACAAAATTGTACGGTCGCAAATACTTGAAAACACGCAAATATCATACCAAAACCAAAGGTGCCCAAGAAGCTCACGAAGCTATACGTCCTACCAATATGGCCAACACAACAATATCAGGCGACCCTTCGCAAAGACGATTATATGAGCTTATATGGAAACGTACTATAGCATCTCAAATGAGTGATGCCGAATTGGAAAAAACAAATATGTCAATTGACATCTCGACACGCAACGAAAAATTCACAGCAACAGGTGAAGTAGTATTATTTGACGGATTCTTGAAATTATACATGGAATCAACCGATGATGAGCAAGACGAACAAACCGAAAATGTATTACCTCCATTAAGCCAAGGAATGCAGCTAGCTATGAATAAATGTGAAGCCACCGAACGTTTCACGCAACATCCTGCACGGTATACTGAAGCCAGCCTTGTAAAAAAAATGGAAGATTTGGGAATAGGCCGCCCATCAACGTATGCTTCTATAATATCTACCATACAGCAACGGGAATATGTAGTGAAAGAAGATAGAGATGGAACCTCAAGAGAATACATCACATTAACTCTTTCAAAAAATCATATCAAACATAGTGTAGCCAAAGAAAAGACCGGATATGAAAAAGGCAAACTATTCCCTACAGATATAGGAAGTATTGTGAACAGCTTCTTGCTACAACACTTCGAAAATATAATGGACTACAATTTCACTGCCATCGTTGAAAAGGATTTCGACGACATTGCATTGGGACACAAAGAATGGAAAAACGTCATAGCAGACTTTTATAGTCCTTTTCATGAAAATGTAGAACGCACTAACGAAACTTCGCAACGAGCTAGCGGTGAACATCTGTTGGGTATAGACCCTAAAACAGGACATAATGTGTATGCCAAAATAGGTAGATACGGTGCTATGGTACAGATTGGAGAATCCAACACAGATGAAAAACCATCTTTTGCGGCACTAAAAAAAGGACAGAGCATAGACACAATCACCCTCGAAGAAGCTCTAGAACTCTTTGCTCTGCCTCGCATGGTAGGAACTTTGGAGGGTATAGATATGACTGTTGCAATAGGTCGTTTTGGACCTTATGTAAGACACGATGGCAAATTCTACTCATTAGATAAAACTGACGACCCTTACACCATAACAGATAAACGTTGCATCGAAATAATAATAAAAAAACGTAAGGAGAATGAAGAAAAGGAAAAACTAATGGCTCTACTGCCTAAAACAATAGGAGAACAAGAAGGTGAAGCTATCACTTCAAACATTGGACGATTTGGACCGTATCTGTCCTACAAAGGTAAAAACTATAAACTTCCAAAAGGTACAAACCCATTGGAAGTAACTATAGATGATGCTATGGCAATAATAAATAAACCCAAAACGACCAAAAAGAAGTAAGAATCATATTCGTCCTACAACATAAAAAGCACTTTGTTTACTATTTTGCAAAACAAAGTGCTTTTATGTATGTTTATAGTTGATGAAAAACAAAAGCGTATTTTTATGAAAACATCATATTACAATTACATAATCTTAGTAGCATTAGCAGGTTTCTTCACCGACAGCATGGCTCAATGCGAACCGTGGTGTCAAGGCTGGGGAAGCACATATATGAGCTACAATGCCTATCCTCACAGTTTATGGTGGCATAGACATCAAAAACAACGTATATACAAAGAAGCAAGCATAGGCCAATATTCGGAAAATAATCTTGCAGACAACATTGTGGCAATACAAACACCAACAGACATCAAATCGAGTATACAATATTACTATGGTAACGGTACATTTTATATAGACTGCAATGGTGGTTACATTGTAGTGCCGGCACCTATAGGCTACACTGTACCAGGAATACCCTACAATAGTAATCATTTCAAATACAAAAATACTGCATACGACTATTATGGAGGCAACTTCTTTGTTAAAAACTCCAATAACTACTATACGACTGTAAAAGCCCCTTTGGGTGTACTACTTCCAGAACTTCCCAAAAACTCCATTATGATGAACGATGGTAATGGAAACATCGTTTACAGACAAGGGAATACATATTATCAACCACGTAATTTGTACGGAGAAATATGGTATCAAGTAGTAGAAAATTAACCAACAGTATAAAAAAATCAGATGAAAAAAAAGACAATCATATTAATATCAATGGGTATTATATACTTTTGTAACAGCGAGATTGCTGAAGCCCAACGTAGAGGTACCGGTCGCCATACTATGCCATCACACCGCATACCTAATAGACCTCCACGCCCCAGACCTCCTATGGCAAATCGTCCGATAAATAATATTCGACCTCACAGACCTATCGCAAGACCACCCCACATACACCATAATCCTATATACCATCCACGTTATTGGTACCATCACCCCACTCCATACTATTGGGGTAGCAATTGGCATCCAATAGGTTCATTTATTGGCACTATTGCCACTGTTTCTTTAGCCACTGCCATAGCAACAGACATAGCCTCACAAACAACACAACCTATTTATTACAACGATGGTGTATTCTATCACAAACAAAACGATGGATATATTGTAATAGCACCTCCTATCGGGTATGGTGTGGAAGCACTGCCAAACAACACTTTCGCCACTACCTACAACGGCGAAACATATTATTATTATAATGGTACATTCTATCGCAAAAATATGAATAGCTACGTGGTAGTAGCCCCTCCAATAGGCTGCATAGTGCTTAACCTTCCATCTGATGCTGAAGAAATAACCAACGATGGTTTTGTTTATTACTATTCCAATGGCACATATTATCAACCTGTAAACGAAAACAACATGCCGGCTTACCAAGTAATTGAATACATTGGAAATAAATAAAACGTTCTTTTAAAAATAATGTTCCAAACATACGAGCATCATATAGATGCACAATAATAACATTCCTATCCCAACCGTATATTAATCATGATATAGTTACATATAATTTATACCCTACCATCAATCATTTCATAGTAGGGTATAACAAACGTGATGATATACCATAAATTTTTAAGCAATATATAGCTTCAAAAATACATCGTGATATAGATAAAATCCCCTCGTGATGTAGACACAGCTACTACGTGAAGCAGATAAATCTACCTAGCGATATAAATTCTGCAACCAAGTGTACTCTATCTTTAATTCATGTATCGAAATATTTGTTTCGACCTATATAGAAAAAGACATAAGTAGTAAAAGAATTATATAAAGTAGCAAAGGAAAAAATATTTTTCACTCAATCAATATGTTATATATATATATCAATTTTAATGCAAATAAATTGCATTTTTTTTGTATCTTTGCAAACTAATTCTTTACGAAACAATAGATGGAAGAAAATAATAACATATTGGGATACAAACGAATTGACGAATATAATGATGAGACGATACTAGAACTTGCCACTCATTATAAGGAGATTTTACGTCTTATAGGCGAAAATCCGGAGCGGGAAGGACTAATTGATAGTCCGGTTCGCATAGCGAAAGCAATGCAATTTTTTACTCACGGCTATGATTTAGAACCTGAAAACATCATCAAATCAGCAATATTCACAGAGGATTATAAACAAATGGTTCTTGTAAAAGACATTGAGATATATTCTTTGTGTGAACATCATTTGGTTCCCATTGTTGGGAAAGCCCACGTTGCATATATTCCGAATGGAAAAATAGTAGGATTGAGCAAAATTCCTCGCGTTGTTGATGCATACGCACGACGTTTGCAAGTACAGGAACGCCTAACAAAACAAATAAAAGATTGCATCCAAAATACCCTCAACCCTCTTGGAGTTGCAGTAGTGATAGAGGCTCAACACTTATGTATGAGTATGAGAGGTGTACAAAAACAAAATTCCGTAACAACAACGTCTGATTTTACAGGAGCTTTCTTAAAAAACAAGTCTACTCGTGAAGAATTTATGCACCTTATAGGAGTAAATTTAATGTAACCCATCCAAAATTTGAAAAGACATGAAGATAAATAATAAAATATTAATAGCAATTGCTCTTTTTATAAGTGTATCTTTCAGTGTAAATGCACAATTGTCGCATACACAAAAAGGTGCTGTTGACCAAAAAGCCAAAAGCATCTTATCAAAAGCAAAAGACAAGATAAAATCAGCCAATGGCATAAGTTTTACATCACAAATCATAATCAAAGACCAAGAGAAAAAAGAAAAGTCGCGTCAAAAAGCAAGAGTACTACTATCAGGAAACAAGTATCAAATACTTGTAGAAAAGCACGTATTCTACTGCGATGGCAATACAGTATGGCACCATAACAAGGAAACCAAAGAAGTTGTTATCAACAATATAGAAAAGGAAGAAGATAATATTCTAAATCCAACAAAACTTTTTGACAACTACGAGAAAAATTTCAAAGCAAAATTTATACGTGAAAACGAAGATGGAACTTTTGTGATAGACCTCACCCCTACCAAAGGAAAAGAATATCACAAAATAAGATTGTTGATAGATAAAAAGAACTATCAACTGAAAAATATGGCAATGTATTACTATGATTCATCACAAACTGAATACACCATAGAACAATATAGGACAGATGTAACAACTAGCGAAGCAGACTTTGTTTTTAACCCTGCCGAAAACAAAGGTATTGAAATAATTGACATGAGATAACATTTATCGGAATTATACAATAAAATTAAAGGCCGGATATACTCACACAATCACTTAATGAAAGATAAACGTTGGATAGTACAAAATAATTACGATAGAAACGAGGTTGAAAAACTTGCTGCAGAACTTAATGTTGACAAGGTTATTGCCACACTTCTTGTAGAAAGGGGAATAAATACATTTGAAAAAGCAAGAGAGTTTTTCCGCCCAAGTCTAGACTATCTTCATGACCCATTTCTTATGAAAGATATGGATCGTGCTATCTTGCGTATAAACAGAGCCATTGATAACAACGAAAAAATATTGGTTTACGGTGATTATGATGTAGATGGAACAACAGCAGTATCGTTGGTTTATACATATTTAAACTCATTCTACAAAAATATAGACTACTACATTCCGGATAGAGACACAGAGGGTTATGGTATCTCTTTTCAAGGAGTTGAGTATGCTGTTCGTACCAATGTATCGTTGGTTATAGCATTAGACTGTGGAATAAAGGCTTTGGAACAAATAAAATATGCTGCTGAAAAAAGCATCGATTTCATTGTAGCAGACCACCATTTACCCGGAGATGATCTTCCAAAAGCATACGCCATATTGGATCCCAAACGTTACGACTGTAACTATCCTTACAAAGAATTGTCGGGTTGTGGTATTGGCTTCAAACTTATTGAAGCACACTTAGAACAACAACTAGGTGTAAAACTATCCGAAAACATAGATCCAACAAATAGCAAAAGATTACAAACTAAAGAGAATATAAAACGAAAATTACTTCCATACTTAGACCTAGTTGCTGTAAGTATAGCTTCTGATATTGTACCTATTATGGGCGAAAATAGAGTATTGGCATACTATGGCTTGAAAGTACTGAATAGGTGTCCTCGTGCAGGTTTAGAAGCTATATTGTTCTATAGCAATATAGCTCCCAAAAATGCTAATAACACACACGGACCTAAGGAACTAAACAATGAACAATATTTCTGTAAGGAACTAAATATTAGTGATCTTGTATTTCTCATAGGTCCTCGTATAAATGCAGCAGGACGGATACGCAGTGCATTAAACAGTGTAAGACTTTTGATATCCACTAATATAAACGAAGCAAAAGTAATAGCACAAGAAATAGACCTATACAATAAGGAACGTAAGGATTTGGATAGCATGGCCACCGAAGAAGCCAAAGAAATATTGGAGAATGACATCAATTTTAAGAACAAAAAATCTATAGTTCTTTATAAAGATTCGTGGCACAAAGGAGTGATAGGAATAGTAGCCTCTCGATTGGTGGAAGCATACTACAAACCTACAATTATATTCACCAAATCAAATAATTTGATAACAGGTTCGGCACGCTCTATCAAAGATTTTGACATACATACAGCCCTTGAACAATGTGCCGATTTACTTGAATATTTTGGAGGTCACAAATACGCTGCAGGTGTATCTATAAAACCGGAAAACTTCAAAAAATTTGTACATCGATTTGAAGAAATCGTAAACCAAACAATACGAGATGACCAAATGACACCGGAAATAGAAATAGATGCTATTATAAGTTTTGCAGAAACATGGAATCCTAAATTTCTAAGAATACTTAAGCAGTTCTCACCATTCGGTCCTGAAAATATGATGCCTGTATTTCTAACAAATAATTTAGTAGACACAGGTCAAGCTAAAGTTGTTGGTAGCAAACATTTAAAATTCGGTGTTATCCCACTAAACGAACGTTTCTACGAAATACCATCTATAGGTTTTCAATTGGGCAACCATTATGATAATATCCGTGCCGGAAAACAATTTTCTATATGCTATCATATAGAAGAAAATTTTTGGAATGGCAAAACTGAATACCAACTTAATGTAAAAGACATTCACTTTGATCAGGCTTAAATAATTATCATTTTTGCTTTACTCGTTCCATATTTCCCAACTTTTCTGTGCTTGCAAAATGAGCATATCCATACCATTTTTTATGATTGCACCTCTACTCTCTGCTTCTTTTAGCAGCATTGTTTTTGCAGGATTATATATCAAATCGTAAAATAAATGTTTAGACGTTATTGCTTCGAACTTCATTTGTGGACAAATCGTTGTATTCGGATACATACCAACAGGGGTAGTATTTATTATCAGAAGATGTGAAGAAATAATTTCGGACGAAAGATGATGATAATTTATTATTTTACCATCTTCCTTTTTACTCCTACTTACAAATCTATAATCAATATTCAGCTTATCCAAAATATATGCCACAGCTTTCGATGCTCCACCTGTTCCTAATATAATAGCTTTGTCATGATACGACTGTAACAAAGGCAGTAACGACATTTCAAATCCATATACATCAGTATTATAACCTTTCAACAACGGAGTATCGGAATTATAATCCAATTTCACTACATTTACAGCTCCTACAGCTTTGGCTTCCTCACTCAATTCATCTAAAAACGGTAAAACAGATTGCTTATATGGAATAGTAACATTCAATCCTAAAGGCTGTTTGAAACAAACAAGCTGTGGTAGCATATCAATTGATTCCAACTCATACAAGTCGTATAAACAATCTGGTTTGTCTTTAAAATAACCATCAAAATATCGTTTAGAGAATGAATGAGAGAGCGTTTTACCTATCAATCCATATTGTTTCATTGCATTGATAAAAAATCATTCAAACATTATTTTATTGTATAGCTGAGATTCTTCCACTATTATTTCAACATCTTTCGGAAAAGTACCTTCTTCTATTTTGGTGCTGGCATTGCGAAGTATAACCGTTTTTATATTGTCGCAACCATAAAAGACATCCTGATCCAGATATTCCAAACCGTATGGCAACTTAACCTTGACAAGAGATTTACAATTATAAAATATTGACTCATTCAGATAGTTTATCTTTGGAGGTATATCCATTTCTTTCAAATTGATACATCCACTAAATGTTCCTCCTCCATTGTCACCATAATCACAAATTTCTATCACTGAATCAGGCAGTGATATTTTCTCCAACTTTTCGCAACCGGCAAATGCATAATCTCCTATTTTTCTCAACGAAGAATATTGACCGATATTCAAAGTAACCAGATTTTTGCAATTTTCAAATGCACACTTTTTGATTGCAATTACATTGTCGGGGATATCTACTGTATCCAAATTTTCGCAGTTGGCAAATGTATAATCTTCTATTCTCAATAAATACTGAGGCAAAAATACTTTCTGCAAATTCATACAAGCCGAAAAAGCATAGGGATTTATGTAGGATAATAACTCCGGAGCAATAAATGTTTCATATTCGCTCGAACAACGAACCAATGCCGTTTGATACTTATCATACAAACAATTATCTTCCGATGAAAACCATCCATTATTCTCGTCGACAATGATTGTTGCCAAATTTTTACATCCTTGAAATGCCGATGAATCTATTTTTTTAACCGTTGATGGCAACCGTATTTCTCTCAAAGACTCGCAAAAGGCAAAACTATCAATCTCTATTACCTTTATTCCTTCGGGCAATTCGATAGTTTCCAACGATGTGCATTCGGCAAAAACCCCTCTACTACATCTTTTTACCTGCGATGGAATGATAACTGCTTTTAACAACTCACATCCTTCAAATGAACAACGACCAATTTTTGTAACTGATTCGGGAAAAGAAACATCAGTAAGAGACGTGCATCCCTGAAATGAACAAGATAATATCTCTTTCACATTATTAGAAAAATATATCTTCTTTAATGCTTTTGACCTATGAAAAGCATAATTTCTGATAGTTGTTACTGTTTCGGGAACCACATATTCCTCTATATCAGTAGCTACTTTTATAAGTATTGTTTTTTCGATATTAAACAGTGCCTTACCATCTTCTGATGTTGAAAAATATTGATTGTCACAACTAACGGTGAAATGAGTTAATGACGAAGTATTGCGAAAGGAATCGCGAGATATTATCTTCAATGTAGAAGGAATAATTATTCCCGTAAGTTTCGTACAATATCTAAAACAGTTTGATGCTAATATTTCCACACCTTCCGGTACTTCCAATATACCTTCGTATTCCGATGAACATGAGGCCAAAACTGTACCCATACATGCATATCGCAGCATGGTAGACGGTGTATTATCTACCTCATCGGTATCAAATAATTGCTCTGTTTCTTCAATACCATCATTTAATGAATAATCGTCATTTTTATCCTCAGTCATAATTCTATTTTTCAGAATGTTAGATTATAAATAGCTATAAATTTCTCAAACACAAAGATACATTTTTTTCTTGAATCATGACATAAAATAATAAAAAACTACATATTACACTTATAAACAATAAATTATGTTCCCGAATATTCTTGATCTAATGTATTTATCTCTAAAGGCTTCATGGTCAAAACCGGAATCTTTGAATTCATTAGTATCTGATGTGTATACGAGCCTAATAAAATATTTGCAACTGCTGTTTCTTGCTTTGTCATTACCGCAATCATATCAGCATTCTTTTCTTCGGCAAATGAAAGTATTTCTTTTGCAAGATTTTTTGTTTTTCGATACTCTTTTTCATATTCAACCTGATTATTGACAAAAAACCTAGCTACCTGCCCTACATATTCTTCCACCTTTTCTACATGCGAATCTTCGGTTGATGTAAGCAATCCTAATATGTATATATATGAGCCAAAACCTTGTGCAAGCCATGCAATAATAGGTGCCTTTTCACGCGTAGAAAATGTGAAATCAACAGGGAAAACAATATGTTTAAACCCAATAACATCATCACTATCCAAGGGCACTGTAAGCACCGGACATTTAGCCATTTCTACCAATTTTGATGCATTAGTTTTGCTCCAACGAGTTTCGAAACCACCTACATTATGCGTACCTATTATTACCAAAGCAGCTTCTTCAAAATTAGCCTTTTCGGCCAAAGCCTCATATACTTTTCCTTCCACTATCGAATATGTTAGTCTTTCGGCCGACAATCTATGACGATTTTGTGAAACGATGGTTCGCAAAATTTCTTCAATTCGTTGACGTATGGTTTGTTTTGCTATCTGAATCAAATCGTCCAACGAATTGTCAACCCATACCAATTCCAGCACACAATCACTCTTTTCGGCCAACGAAAAGGCAACATTCAATGCACAATCGGTATTTTCTGTAAAGTCGTATCCTAATATTATTTTATCCATAAAAAACATTTTTTGTCCAATAAAACATCTTTATTTGAATTTTTGTTCGATATTTTTGGAAGTTGAATATAATTCTGTGTATTTATACCCTACTGTCAATCACTTTATGATAGGGTGTTTGGAGGATAATGATATACCGTCAATCATCGGAGTGATATAGTACAAAAAATCCCTCGTGATGTAGATACAACTACTACATGATGTAGACAGATCTACCTCGTGATATAAATTTCATCTCCTCTCCTGCTACACTTTGGCAACCAACTTTGCAGTTGGAATACCAGCCTTTCAAACAAACAATATGCTACAAATTAGCTCGTTTGATTCTTTTTGTTGAAAAAAAATTCCCAACTCTAAAAAAAATATCGTATCTTTGCACGTGGCTAAGAAGAGTAGTTATTGTTCAATTACAGCTACAATAACACTGATTTTTTGCTGTTTATGCAAATTTATCAGTTCTTTTTCTATGTAGTAATTACGGCTTTTTTTTCAAATAGCAGAGCTGTTTTACTTGCAAAACAACAATTCGTTAGATAAAAAAATAATCGTAGTAATGATAAAGTTGAAGAAACGCAAATATGAATATAAATTAGACCCTACCACACTAAGTTACGTAAAAGTAACAATAGGTATCAAAGAAAGATTAAAAGAAGTATCATTTGGTCTTGCATTTGGCATTGTATCAGCTGTTGTAATCACCATTTTAAGCCACAAAATCATTGATAGTCCTAAGGAGAAAGCACTTAAGCGTGAGATAACACAATACAAACATCAAATAAACATTCTGAATAAACGCACAGAACAAATGTCGGAAGTTTTGGAAGACATTGAAAACAGAGACGACAATATATATCGTACTATTTTTGAAGCGGAACCTATTTCTAAAAATATACGCAGAAGTGGCATAGGTGGTGTTGAACGCTACAACGATTTGAAAGGCTACGACAACTCGCAAGCTATCATCAGCCTTACAAAAAAAATAGACGACTTGTCGAAACGCCTGTACATACAATCAAAAAGTTTTGATGATGTATATAAAATGGCAAAGACCAAAACAGAAAGAATGACATCGTTACCTGCCATAATGCCACTAAATAAGAAAAACAGCCGAATAGTATCAGGTTTTGGTATGCGATACCATCCCATCCTACACTACCGCAGGATGCACACAGGAATTGACCTTGTGGCAAAAAAAGGAACACCGGTTTATGCAACAGGTAATGGAAAAATAGAAGTTGCAGGTAAGGGCGGAAACAGATATTCCGGTTATGGTATTGTAATTGTTTTAAATCATGGCTATGGCTACAAAACGTTATATGCCCATTTGAGCGAAGTAAATGTAACTACGGGGCAAACGGTAAAACGTGGCGAAAAAATAGGAGAAGTAGGTAGTACCGGCCTATCACAAGCCCCTCACCTGCACTACGAAGTAATACAAAATGGCAAAAAAGTAAATCCGGTTTACTATTTCTTCAACGATTTGAGTATAGAAGAATACGAAAGCGTAATAGAAGAAGCTAATGCCGAAAACCAATGTTTATCATAACAGTATAAATTTGATATACAAAAACAAGAGTCATCTTAAATAGTTGATAGCTTATAAAAAGATAAGAAATAAACAGCATACTGTTTATTTCTTATCTTTTTGTTTTTTTCTATATCTGAAAAAAAACGTACTTTTGCAAAACAATAATGGTATGTTATTTGACCCTTCATGCCTTTATTACATAATAAAAAAGGGTCATAACACATAAATTTTTATACAACATGAAGAAAGTATTTTTAGCTTTGATAGCAGTAATGGCTATCGGAACAAGTACAACATTTGCACAGAAAGCTATCGGTTTGCGTTTTGGTGGCGGTAGTTTATTAGGTGCCGAACTCTCTTATCAACAAGACATGGGTGGCAACCGTTTGGAAGGCGACCTTGGTTTTAGCTTTGGCGACCACAGCTCTTACATTTCTGCTGTAGGTATCTACCAATGGAAATGGAACATCGTAAGTAGTCTTAACTGGTATGTAGGTCCCGGAGCAGCTTTGGGTATCTATATGAGCGACATTGCCGATTACAGTGGTTTATCATTAGGTATAGGTGGCCAAATAGGTCTTGAATACAACTTCAGCACACTTGGAGTTCCATTGTTATTAAGTGTTGATGCTCGTCCAATGTGGAATGTTTTAAGCCCTAAACACTACCGTGGCTTTGGTTGGGGCACATGCTTAAGCCTTCGCTACTTGTTCTAAAAAATGAACAACAGATTAGTTATTTACAGATATAATTACGATTTTTTAAACGAAACACGTTCTATCAGAACGTGTTTTTTTTGTATCCATAAATCCAAAGCCTACACTTACCACTCATAACCCTGCGGTTTACGACCCAAAAGTGCCATAGTTAGGGGGCAAAACTATGGCACTTTTGATACCTAAACCACAGGGTTATGATGCTAAAGCATGGGAGTGGCAAAATCAAAGCATAAAAATCTTTTATCAAAAGTACATTTATTCAAAAAAATATATGTAACTTTGCACACCAATGGTAGTGTATGATATTTACACATATATTATTATCTATCAACAAAAAAAATGAATTTTATAAACAAACTTTTTGATAACAAACAAAAATAAAAAAACAAAAAAAGAAACAGAAAGAGATATAAAATAGACATATAATTATTATAGCGTAAGGCGTTAATGCTTAATTTTGGTAATGTGATTTTCCGACAACTTCACAAAAAGTAACTATAAAGAAAGCGTAAACGCTCACGATTTTATCGTGGGCTTTACTTATTAGTTACTTAGGAAGTCGGAAACCTCACATTACAATAAGAAAGTTCCACGATTTTTTATTGCCTATATGCGAAGGTTATAAATAGAAGGAGGAATTTTGCTACTAAACAGATAATAAGTAAAATATAAATATAATCATAAAACCCGATGGGCTGAAATGGGATATAACATCAGCAAAGAAATAAGATGAGAAAAACATTGTTATTGATGGGATGTGCTGTATTGATAGCAGCAACATCATGCAGCAAAAAAGGAGTTCCGCTGGCTTCGGGCGAGGTTGAAGTAATTATTCCATGTTCCGGACCGGACTACAGCACCAACAAAAAGCACATACGAGCATCCGGTATGGGTATGTCCGCCGATGCCAATATGGCAAAGAAAAAGGCTATGGCCGAAGCCACATCGGCACTTGCAAGCACTTTGAACACATTGGTAGAACGTGTAGCTACAAACTATGCAAGCTCGTATCAGATGGGCGAAGCCGAAGAATCAAAACAAAAATATGAAGATATGGCCAAATTGGTTGTGAAAGAAAAACTGACCGGCATACGCACAATATGCGAAAAAATAACACGTGCCAACGACGGAAAATACAGAGCATATATAGCTTTGGAACTTGAAGGTGAAGAACTTTTGAGAGGTATCCACAATTCGATGTCGAAAGGAATGACCGGCGAAAACAAAGTTCGTATAGACTATGAATACGAAAAATATAAGCAAGAGTTTGACAAAGAAATGGAACGTTTGGAAAAACAAGGATACTAAATAATAATAACAGTTTGAGAAGTAGCTATCGACTGCTTCTCAGGCTGTTGAAACATTCATTATAGATAAAAAACTGTATGAAGAACATAGTTACAGCATTGCTTTTTGCCTTATTGACATGCAATGTCGTTGCCCAAAACATAGATGTAGCAGAAGTGAAAAACAGTGGCGAATACCTGTGGGGCGAAGGCAATGGCTCCACAATCAACAAAGCCGACAAAGAAGCACTTAGTGCCTTGGTATCGCAATTATCAGTAGCCATTGAGGTAGGTTTTGAACAACATTCCGAAGAAACCGACGATGAATTTCACGAACGTGTACAATCCATCGTCAAAACCTATTCGAGCGCCAAACTTGCCAATACCCAACGCATTGTTGTTTCGGACGAACCCAATGCCAAGGTGATACGCTATATATCCAAAAGCGAGGTAGCAAAACAATACGAAAATCGTCGAAAAAAAATACTACAATACGTTGCGGATGCTGAAAAGGCAGAAGATAACGTTCAAATATCGGATGCTCTGCGTTTCTACTATTGGGCTTTATGTCTACTAAACTCATACCCATATTCCGACACCATACACCATTACAACGGCGATATACTAAAGACATATATCCCCAAGCGTATCAATGGGATATTCGGAGGCTTGGCAGCCTATATCGGCGAAGCAGAAAAAGAGACCAACAAACAAAATGTAGAACTTTTGATAACCTACAACAATAAGCCCGTTCAAAACTATGACTACACATACTTTGATGGTCAAAACTATTCCAACATCGTAAGTGCGAAAGATGGAAGAGGCATTATAGAGTTATCGGCCATGCACGACCTGAAAGACATACGCTTGAGAAGCGAATATGCCTTTGAAAGCGAAGCCATGCTGGACGACGACCTCATGCAGGTATTTGAAGAAATGGAAGAAGAAATACCATTTCACAACAATAAAATTTTGGTTCAGAACAATAAAAACAAAGAGACCAAAGCACTATTGGCAAAGAAAAACGAGGAGCATAAAACCAATGAGCAAGCTGTGTTTGAACCAATTGCCGACACCATTGGCTACTTAGATATAATAAAGGCATTGGAACAAGCAATACGAACAAAAAATTATACAAGTGTAAAACAACACTTTACCCCCGAAGGCTACTCTATGTTTGATGCCCTTATGAACTACGGCAATGCCAAGCTGATGACCAACAACGGCTATTCGTTCTATAGTGCCGACGGCTGTGTAATATGCCGGAGTATGCCAATACGGTTCAGCTTTAAAGGCAACAAAACTTTTGTAGAATCAATAGTATACGAGTTCGATGAAAACAGAAAAATAAAATCGCTGTCGTTTCAGTTGGAGCAAGAAGCCATTGCCGACATATCCAACAAAACACGATGGAGCAAGGAAGCAAAACACGTGCTTGTGCGTTTTTTGGAAAACTACAAAACGGCATACGCTTTGGAACGTAAGGACTATTTGAACCAAATATTTTCGGACGATGCCCTTATCATTGTAGGCTCGGTGGTAAAAAAGCCTACAGCATTGGACAAACAAGTAGTACTTTTGAACGACAAGCAAGTGGAATTTAACCGCTATACCAAAGCCGAATATATCAAAAACCTCGAACGTTGTTTTGCCCGAAACGAGTTTATAAACCTGCGCTTTACCGAAAACGATATCAAAAAAGTTTCCAACGACAAGGAAGTTTATGGCATACAAATAAAGCAGGATTACTTCTCCTCTACCTACGGCGATTCGGGTTATTTGTTTTTGGCTGTAGATTTGGAAGTGTCGGACAAACCTGTTATTCACGTTCGTACATGGCAACCCGAACGAGACGAGGAAGGTAAAATATTCAGTATTGTAGATTTTGACTGGGAATAAAGAACAACAAAACAATATAACTAAAATGATACGTACTAGAACTATAATGCTTCTTATTGCACTTATGCTCCCCCTGGCAGGCATGGCACAAGAAATAAAAATTGAAGATTTTCAAAAGCTGGAACGGGATATGAGTGCACGTACCGCCAATATACGGGATATCAACGGCGAACTATGTGCACTGCTAAAGATAGAAACCACCGAAAAAGGTTTCCATTTTCAAGGCCTCGTAGAACGCACCGAACAAAAAGTGGGCGAAATATATGTGTACATATCGCCGGGAATGAGGTTTATTACCATCAAGCACCCCGACTTTGGAATGCTACGCAACTATGAGTTCCCTCAAACGATAGAGAGTGGTGTGGTATACCGCATGAAGCTGATAGCCGAAGCAAAAGAGGTGAAGATAGACACCGCCAACCTCGGAAAGGTGGTAGACAGCAAGCTGGACGAACTGCTGGCAAAAAAACTTTCGCAGATGGATATTGCCAAAGAAAAACAAGCCACAGTAATAACAGCACAACAGATAAACGAAAACAGCCGAAAGACAAACAGACAAGAGTATGTGGATTTGGGTCTTAGCGTAAAGTGGGCTACTTACAACATGGGCGAAAAAACTGCCGAAAAGCTAGGCAGCTACTACGCTTGGGGCGAAACCGGTAGCAAACGCAAATACGACAGTGTGAGCTCAACCTCTTATGCCAAAAACATTGATGTGGATGTAACCAACGTTACGCCCAAATACGACATGGCACGCAAAGCATGGGGCGAACCCTGGCGTATGCCTACCGGCAAAGAGGTTCAAGAACTTATAGATAGCTGTGAATGGCAGTGGGCCAACCTAAACGGAATGAACGGCTACAAAGTAACAGGCCCTAACGGCAACAGTATCTTCATCCCCGCTTCGGGAATATACTCAGGAGCCGAAATGAAGGACGGTGGATTATTGGGAGCATATTGGACTGCAAACCACTCTGAAAACGACAGCCTGAGAGCTAAATATTTGTATATAACCAATAATGAATATATACTTAAGGATACTGCACGCTACTACGGCATGAACATACGCCCGGTAGTGGGAAAATATAATACCTATAAGTTTCTAACGCTTAACTATGCCGAGGCTTTTGTGCCCTCCCAGGCTTCGTATGGCATTGGCATAGGCTATGCTAAGAAGTACATTGGCTTCTATGCCAATATAATGACCAATTTTATTTTTGATGGCTTTGCCTCGAATGACCAATTGGATGATACGGATTTAGTGGAAGGCATATATACAAGCCAAACCAAGACCTCTCGTTTTTCGGCTAATGCAGGACTGCTGTTGGGCAAGCCAAAGTATTTCATTAAGATAGGTGTAGGCTATGGATTCCGTACATTGCTATGGCAGAAGATGGACGACACTTGGGGCGAAGTGATGGCAAACACCTACAGGGGATTGGAACTAAATACAGGTGTGGTACTACTGCTTGGACGCTTTGTGCTTTCGGCAGATGTGGTACAACCTGCAAGCCATATAGATGAATATATGGAAACAAGAATAGGAATAGGTATAAACTTTTAAAGAAAGATATTGAGACATGAATAAACTAAGAAACACAATAAAAGTGCTTTTGCAAGCAATGGTATGCCTAATGGTTATAGCCTGTGGAAAAGAAGATATTGCCACACCGCCAAACAACCAAATTACAACTGATGAGGTTAGAAAAATTTCTCACTACACTGCACTATGTATTACTACAATAAATGTTGAAGATATAAACAATTACACTAGTGTAGGTATATGTTGGAGTACCAAACCTAGCCCGACAATAGATGACAAAACTCGTTCTATAACAAAAATAAAGGGCTCTCAAACCAATACCATTACAGGTCTTAATGCATCTACCAAATATTATGTAAGGCTGTATATTGTAGGAAAATCAGGA
>JAFWBF010000066.1 GCA_017507285.1 Bacteroidales bacterium
GCCGTAGGTGTTGGAATAGGCTTGAAAGTAAGCCAGGTATTCGCACGACTTTTTGTATCTCCATTCGTGGAACTCAATGCCTTCGTCGAGTTGTTGTGTTATGCTTTTGGAGGGTTGGCAATAAGATGGATTGAAGGCATCATTGTTGCAAAAGGTGCAACCGCCCACGCTCTTGCTGCCGTCGCGGTTGGGGCAGGTAAAGCCTGCGTCGATGGAGAGCTTTTGCACGCGGCCTCCAAAGTGTTTTTTAAAGTAGTTGGAGTAGGCGTTGTAGCGGCGTTCGTGCCCCCAAGGGAATATAGTTTCGCTATTGCTCATTGCTTGCCAGTATGTCTACTATGTGTTTACACTTGATAGGCAGCTTGGCCTTGTTGATATACGACTGTAGGTGCAGTAGGCAGCCCATGTCGGTGGAGGTTATGTATTCCACGCCTTTGCCTATGGCGTCTTGCACCTTGCGGCGAGCCAGCTCGGTGGATATAGGTTCGAAATTGGATGCAAACTGTTCGTTGTGGCCGCAGCTCAGCAGTTCGTTGTCAAGTTTTATAAGCTCCAATCCTTCTACATTGCTTAGCAGTGTGCGTGGCTGGCTGTACAGCCCCGTTTCGTTGTAGCTTGATACATCGTCGATAAAAGCCACTTTGTGTGCAAACACAGCGTTGTCTATCGACTGTATTTTCAGCACATTTACCACAAAGTCGCTGAAGTCGTACAGTTTGTTTATAAATCCCGAGTAAGCGTAATGGTATCCCGAATTGTGAAACAGTTTGCCGTAGCAACGTTTCATGTATGTGGTGCATAGGCTGGAGCAGCCAACAATAAAGTCTGAATGCTCAAAATTGTCCATAAGCATCTCGCCCAGTCTTTTGGCTGTTTCTTTGTCGCCCTCGTAGTAGGCAATACGTCCGCAGCATGTTTGCTCCGGCGGATAGTCTACATCCAACTCCATATTCTTCAGTAGGTTTATGAGGTTGAAACCGGTATTGGCCGAAAACTGATCGACACAACAAGGGATGAATACACTTATTTTCATGGTTGTATGTTGTTGACAGTTTGAACTCTTACATGTATGTATTGCGAATTTCCTTTTTCAGGAATTCCAATGCCGAATCAACGGGGTTTTGTTTGGCTGTGTTTTCGAATATTATTCCTACAAGGTTTGAAATGTCGGTATCGGCATCCAACTTTACTGCCGACGAGTTGATTATTCCTATCATTTCTTCTTTCGCCTTCTTTATTCTGTTCCAAGCCTCGGACGATACATATATCTGTTGCGAAAGGTTGTGTTCAAACTCGTCGCGAATGTTTTTGGTCATCACTCCTTGTAGTACTTTCATATCCATACCCGGTGTGTAGCATCGTAGTATCAGGCTGTTGGGGCTTATGCGTTCGAGAAATAGGGCCAATCGTTCGTAGGCTTGAAGTCGTATGGGGTTTACCACTCTGAGTGTTTCCATTGCCTGTATCTTCTTCAGTTCCACCAACGATTTCTTTTGTTCGTTTTCAACGAAATGTTTTACGATAAAGTAAGCTACTGCTCCCATCACTCCCGATGATAGCAAGCATGCTACAATTGTCCAAATTATTGTTCCCATAATGTTTGTATTATTTTATTGGTTATTATCTTTAATATTATTGCGCTAGTGCAAACCTATGCACCAAAACGCTTGCAAAATTACTACTTTTATCGATGTGCTACGCAATTATTGCGAAAAAATATCAACAACCAAACTTTCATTATTTTACAAGCAGAGCGTAGCTACACATTATAAACAAATTATATGCAATATGGTATAGGCCGAAATAATGGTAGGGTATAAATTTGTTTACACCCTATTGTCGGCAGTTCGACGGTAGGGTATAAATCTGTTGATGATATAGCATGGTGGGAATGTTTTCCGGTTGTGGGTTGCCCATTTGATAGGTTGTTATTTTTGCTGCACAACGATTGGGTGAATAGGGGGTAGGCAAGGAACTGAAAATTACATCGCGAGGCGGTTTTGTCTACATCACGTAGTAGCTGAATCTACATCACGATGAAAATTCATCTACATCACGATTGATTTTTTCAGAGGCTATATGCTGTATAAAACCGACAATGTGTCATGGTGCTCAATGTGCTATGGTTTAAGATGTTTGGCAATGGGTGGCAAATATGAGAGAGTATGGCATTATTCATTCAACGGCTTGTGCCGAATTTTTGTTTATGCATAGGCCAATGCAATACATCTAAAAATGATGGATTGCCGGTGGCAAATGTGTATGCAATTATTTTTTTTTATGCTGTTTTTTTCGATAATCGAGAGGGTGGAACACAATATTGTAGGGCTTTTTTCGTAATTAGCAAAGTGTTTTCAAACCAACTAAATATATAACTAAACGGAGTAGTATAGGTGATAAAACAAGGTGATACATATAAACGGTTGATAGCAAGTTGTCTGTTGCTTGTTGCTGTGGTGCTTTTTGTTCCGGCCAAAGCACAGAACTTCCGCTACAATCAGTTGGAATTGGGTGTTGCAGCAGGTGGAATGACTTATATTGGCGACCTCAACAATCAGAGTATCATTGGCAGTGTAAGGCCGGGAGGTATGGTGCTACTGCGCTACAATCCAAGCAATCGTTGGACTTTGCAAATATCGGGTGGATACGGCATGGTAGAAGGCGGCAACCCCGATGCCATAAAACTGCGAAATCTTAGTTTTAGATCAAAAATAATTGAAGCATCAATACAGATACAGTTCAATTTTCTGCCTTATGGCAATAGCACGGGAGCGTTTCCGTGGACACCATATATATATGCAGGAATTGGAGTGTTTGGGTTCAACCCCAAAGCCAAATACACCGACCCCAATACTGGCGAAGTATCGTGGCACGAATTGCAACCTCTTGGTACCGAAGGGCAGGGGACTCCACTTTATCCGGAAAGGGCCAAATATTCGCTTATGGAAAAGGTAATGCCTTTTGGGTTGGGAGTAAAATGGAAGGCAACCAAATATCTGACTTTGGGCGCCGAATATGGATTTAGAAAAACATGGACCGATTATCTTGATGATGTAAGTACCACATACGTAGGGCGAGAGCTGCTGAATAGCTATGGCGGAAAGATGGCTGCCATATTGGGCGACCGAACTGGCGAAATAATACCCGGATACGAAAACGCAATAGGTATACAACGTGGTGATGACTCTTTGTCCGATTGGTACACATTTTTTGGAATAACGGTAACGATACAAATGGATGCTATAATCTCTGCGTTGGGATTGGGTCCCAAATGCGAATCGGGATGGTAGCATTACATAAAAACAATAGTTTAGAAATATAAATAATAGTGTTATTTTATGACTACACAGATAAATAAAGACAACCTGCCTAAACATATAGCCGTGATAATGGATGGCAACGGACGATGGGCAAAACAACAAGACAAAGAACGTATATTCGGCCACCAAAATGCTATAACAGCAGTGCGTGAAACAGTGGAAGGTGCCGCCGAATTGGGAATAGGGTACATCACATTGTATGCCTTTTCGACCGAAAATTGGAATCGTCCGCAAGCCGAAGTGCAAGGGCTTATGCAACTACTAGTGAAATGTATACGCGAAGAAACTCCAACTTTGCAAAAAAACAATATACGCCTGCAAACCATTGGCGATACCAAATCATTGCCACAAGATACTTACAACGAACTGATGATGAGTATCGAAGAAACATCGAAAAATACAGGTACAACGCTTATACTAGCACTAAGCTATAGTTCCAGATGGGAGATAAAGGAGGCGTTGAAAGCCGTAGTGGCCGATGCCAAAGATGGAAACATATCGGTTCAGGATATTACAGAAACTACAATGAGTAAATATTTGTGTACAAAGGATTATCCCGACCCCGATTTGCTGATACGTACAAGCGGAGAGTATAGGATAAGCAACTTCCTGCTATGGCAGCTGGCATATACCGAACTGTATTTCACACAAAAACTATGGCCCGACTTTCGAAAACAAGATTTGATTGACGCAATAATTGATTATCAAGGAAGGCAGCGCAGATTTGGAAAAACAGGCGAGCAAGTAGGACTGAAATAATGATAAAGAGATGTAATTTTTTTTCTGCCGATTGTGCGAAAGAAATATTTGTGTAGGATTATTGAAAAATATTGCGTACATTTGCTTGTTTATTTCGATATGAAAGATAGACATTAATATATTATAAGTCTGCTTGTTATATTGAAAAGATACGTTGCAGAAATGTTGGTATTTATTAGTAAAAGAAACAATAGAACAAAACAAATGAGAATAAAACTGCTTGTTATTATAGGTATGATGTTGCTTATTGCTACTCCAAAAAAGGCTACAGCACAGCAGGTGATAAGCAATAGCGCCACATACGATATTGACTATTTGACACCCAAAAAATATGAAATTGCCGGTATAACCATAGAGGGTGCAGAGCATTTGGAAAATAGAATGATACAATTGGTTTCCGGTCTTAAGGTGGGAGACCAAATACTTGTACCTGGCGATAAAATATCGTCGGCTATTGACAAATTGTGGCAGCAAGGAGTGTTTGATGATGTACAGATAACAGCACCAAGAATACAAGATAATCTTATCTTCTTGAATATAAAATTGTCGCAACGTCCACGTCTATCGAAGTTTCAATTCAAGGGAGTGAAGAAAAATGATGTAGAGAAGATACGTGAGGAAATAAAGCTGGTGGTAGGTGATGTTGTAACAGAAAACCTTATGACTACATCGGCCAATCTGATAAAAGCCCACTATATACAAAAAGGATATCACAATGTGGAGGTTAATACAATAGTTATACCCGATACCACAAAGAAAGAACGTAGAGAAGCAATACTTGTATTTGATGTGAATAAAGGTGAGAAGGTGAAGATAAAAACACTTACCTTTGAGGGAAATAAAGCTCTTACATCAAATCAGTTGCAACGAGAGATGAAGAATACTCATGATGTAAATTATTGGAAGAAATTATATTTTTGGACATCCGGATTTTGGAAAAAATCAAAGTATATCGATGCAAATTATAGAAGCGACCTTAACGATATAATAGAGAAATACAATGAATTGGGTTATCGTGATGCCAAGATAGAAGCCGATTCGGTATATACCAATGCCGATGGTTCGTTGGGTATAAAAATAAAGATATTCGAGGGTAATCGCTACTATTTCAGAAATGTTACCTTTACAGGAAACACTGTTTATCCATCGTCGCAGTTGGCTCGGTTGATGAAAATAGAAAAAGGCGACCCTTACAACAAGAAGATGCTTGAACAAAATGTTTCGATGGAGCCTACGGGTACCGACAATATAAATTCGCTATACATGGATAACGGTTATTTGGCATTTCGTGCCATGCCAACCGAAATAGCAGTAGAAAACGATTCGATAGATATAGAAGTGCGTATGCATGAGGGTAGCCAATATCGTGTGAATAAGGTGTTGGTAGAAGGAAATACCATTACCAACGACAAGATTATAATGCGCGAGCTGTATACCCGTCCCGGCGACCTTTACAGCAAAGACCTCGTAATGCGTAGCCTTCGTGAATTGGCAACAATGCAGTTCTTCAAACAAGAGTCGTTGGTTCCGGATATAAAACCTAACGACAATGGAACGGTGGATATTACTTATCAAGTAGAGGAGCAATCAACAAGTCAAATTTCCTTATCCGGAGGTTGGGGTGCAGGTATGGTTATCGGAACGGTAGGATTGTCGTTCAACAACTTTTCCATTCGCAACCTTTTCAACCGCAAAGCATGGAATCCTCTTCCTTCGGGCGATGGACAACAACTTACACTAAGTGCCCAAACTAATGGTGACCAATATTATTCTGTCAACTTGGCATTTACAGAACCTTGGCTAGGCGGTAAAAAACCTCAAGCATTGTCGTTGAATATATATCGTACATTGATAAGCAATGGGTATTATTACGATAAAAGTTCCGAAATGTACTATAGTTTGCACATGACCGGAGGTGGAGTGTCGTTGGCAAAACGCCTTACTTGGCCCGACAACTATTTTATACTATCGCAAGGTTTGGTCTTCCGCCAATATGATGTTCATAACTATACTGCATTTGTGTTTAGCGATGGAACATCAAACGATCTGAACTACAATGGAACCCTTAGCCGAAATTCGTTAGATTCGCCAATATATCCGCTTAGTGGTTCGGAGATATCGTTGATTCTTCAAATTACTCCCCCATATTCGTTGTTCAATTCAAAGGATTATGCAGGTCTTACCGATCAAGAGAAATACAAATGGTTGGAATATTATAAGATAAACATTCGTGGTTCTTGGATGTTTAACCTAGTGGGCGACTTGGTGCTCAACACCCGATTCCGTTTCGGCCTTATGGGATACTATAATGAAGATATAGGATTGACACCTTTCGGACGTTATTATTTAGGTGGCGATGGACTTTCTACTTGGTCGTATGATGCTAGAGATGTAGTTGCTATGCGTGGTTACAGTACCTATGCCCTTACTCCAAAAATAGGGTCGGAATATACCGGAGCTGCGGTGTTTGACAAGTTTACACTCGAGTTGCGTCAACCTCTTACAAATTCGTCGGCAGCCACTATATATTTGCTCGGATTCCTCGAAGCCGGTAACTCGTGGTTGAGATTGAAAGATTTTCAGCCATTCCGTATGTATACCTCCGCAGGTTTGGGCGTACGCTTGTATATGCAGATGTTTGGTTTGATAGGCGTCGATTGGGGCTACGGATTTGATGATAAGGAAAGTGGCGGTTCTCATTTCCACTTCTCTATCAACCAATCTATTGATTAGTGAAATTAGAAAAAGATAATAAATAAAAGAAGGATTCGATATGAAGAAGATAATTTTATTGGCATCGTTATTTATGATGTGTGTGGGCGTTGCAACGGCTCAAAAGTATGCTTGTGTAAATACTGAATACATTCTTACAAGTATTCCCGATTACGAGCAAGCACAAAAAACATTGGACAAACTTTCTATTGATTGGCAAAAAGAGATAGAAACCAAATTTCAAGAGATAGACAATCTCTATAAGAAATACCAAACAGAGGCTGCTTTACTTCCCGAGGATTTGAAAACAAAACGCCAAAATGAAATCATTAATAAGGAAAAAGAAGTAAAAGAACTACAACGTAAACGTTTCGGTTCGGGAGGAGATTTGGAAAAGAAACGCGAAGAACTGATGAAACCGATACAAGACAAAGTGTATAATGCAATAGAAAAAATTGCTCAAACCAAAAACTACGCTTTTATATTGGATAAAGCAGGTTCGGCTACATTATTGTATGTAGATCCTAAACATGACATTAGCGATGATATTTTGAAACAATTGGGATACGGAAACACCGGAAAGGGAACAAAGAAATAAACTGATAAGTAAAAAATAACGAATAATAAAATACAATCAACATTATGAAGAAAACATTCATTGTAATAGCAATGGCATTGCTGTCGTTAGGTACAGCTTTCGCACAAAAGAGTGTAAAATTAGGACACATTGATTCGAACGAGTTGTTAAAGATTATGCCCGGTAGAGATTCGGCACAAGCTAAGTTGCAACGTGAAATGACAGAGTTGGAAGGTGCATTGCAGAATATGCAGATGGAACTTCAACAATTGTATAACGACTATATGGCAAAGGAATCGCAAATGTCGGATTTGATTAAGCAAGTGGAACAGAAGAAATTACAAGAAACAGGTGCACGTATAGAAGAATTCCAGAAGAATGCACAGCTACAATTGCAAGAAAGTGAAAAAACATTGCTTACTCCTATTATAGACCGTGCAAAAGAAGCTATCCGCAAGGTGGCTAAAGATAATGGATATACCTATATATTTGACTCGGCGGTAGGTGTTACACTTTACGAAGGTGGCGATGATATACTTCCGCTTGTAAAGAAAGAACTTGGTTTGAACTAAACCGGACAGTGTTCCTAATCAGTTACTTTTACTTGGTTAGGATAATATATCAAATCGGATATTCGAAATAATTTCGAATATCCGATTTTTTTTATGCATTGGACTATTGCTAAGAAAAGCTCTATTTTTTTGTGTTTACCATCCTGCTTTTTGCATTAAAAATTGTGTCATTTCTATGTCAAAATTGGGAAAAATGAGGATGAAAATTCAATTTTTGCGACATTGAAAGGCTATTATTGTTATTTTTCTAGTTGAATAAAACATCTGATAATAAGGTGTGTAAAAATAAAAATAAAAATAAATCGAAATATATTTTGTCAGTATAAAAAATATTCGTACTTTTGCACTCGCAATTGAGCGATAAAGATTGTCCCATGGTGTAATGGCAGCACTACAGGTTTTGGTTCTGTCTGTCTAGGTTCGAGTCCTGGTGGGACAACATAAAAGGAGTTGGATTTTCAGCTCCTTTTTTTGTTTTACAAATATCCATATCATGAAGAAACTTGTAATATTCGACCTTGATGGTCCATTGGTAAACACCCTTACCGACCTTACAGAAGGCGTGAACTACGCTCTAGGCAAGTGTAACTACCCTCAGCATTCCTTTGACGAATACCGCTATTTTGTAGGCAATGGTATCAACAAACTTATAGAGCGTGCGTTGCCCGAAACTGATAGAGAAGAGGAAACCATAATGCAAGTAAAGGCAATATTTGTGGAATATTATATGCAGCATAAGACCGACAAAAGCTATGTATATCCCGGTATTGATGGTTTGTTAAGGACCTTGCAAGATAAAGGCATTGTGCTTGCAGTGGCTTCCAACAAATACCACGAAGCTACTTTGGAGATGATAGCCCATTACTTTCCCACTATAAACTTCGCCAAGGTGCTTGGCCAACGTGATGGTGTCCCTACCAAACCTCACCCACAAATAGTAGAAGAGATATTGGAGGTAACGGGTATATGCAAAGAAGATGTACTATATGTAGGCGATAGCGGTGTGGATATGACTACAGCTACCAATGCTGGAGTGGATTCGATAGGAGTGGATTGGGGACTGCGAACAGTGGAAGAGCTAAAAGCCAACAACGCTACATACATTATAAGCAACCCTGCCGAAATATTGGATATAATAGAACGATAAGATTATGCGATACTTCATACACCTGGCATACAATGGCACCCCATATCATGGATGGCAGATTCAGCCTAATGCTGTTTCGGTGCAAGAAACATTGGAGAATGCTTTTTCGCTACTGTTGGGCGAGGCTATTGGCATAGTAGGCTGTGGACGTACCGATACCGGTGTACATGCCTCCGACTTTTATGCCCACTTCGAAACCTCGCAAGAACTATCGGAAGCAGAACTTACACAGCTTACTTTCAAAGCCAACTCATTCCTAAACGAGGATATAAGAATATACCGCATATTTGTGGTAAACAACGATGTTCATGCACGCTTCAGTGCCACAGCTCGCACATATCAATATCATGTATCGAATGTAAAGCAACCTTTTGGAAAGGATTTTTGCCATAGAGTGTTCTA
>JAFWBF010000067.1 GCA_017507285.1 Bacteroidales bacterium
CATTCACGTTGGTCTATAATAAGTGTACCACATTGGAATATAGCTTTGGTATCCTTGCTCTTGTCGTAAAAATCACGTAGAGTAACGAAGTTTTTCACCAATCGGTAAAAATCGCGGAATATATAAAGGAACCTATCCACCGTTTCGATGTTTTCGCTTTCCTCTTTCACAGCCAAATCCTGTGCCACCAAGCCCAACAATTTAGCTTTGTTGTCCTGTTGGATAAACGCTTTTACACTATCTATTCCCAAGCTTTCCACAACTGTACCGGCTTTGGCGGCTTTCCATGCTACATATTCTGCAAATTTTGCAGCTATATCGTCCCAAACCTCTTCGGTAAGCAAAGTTATGTTGGCATCAATAGCTATGTTTTTTATGGTTTGGAAGTATTTATCCCAAGCAGGGTTTATCGGTGCGTTGATGTCTATCTCTGCCTTTCCCAATATATGAGTAAGCGGATATGCAGCTATATCGTTGCTTTTCACAGCAAGATTTTCGGCACTTATAGCCTCTATACTCGATGTTTGAATATCTAAAGCAGCCATGCTGGCAGGCGAGAAAGCCGCCAACTTTGAGCGCATAAAAAAGTCTCTCACCTTTTGGTCTAGGGCGTTGTAGGCTTCCACTACCGCATCGGTCTTATCGCCGAAAGGTAGCTGAGGCATTGCAGTGCACCATGCACTATAGTCGGCAAGGGCAGCATAGAAAGCCTCTATTTGATCGGCTCCCACACCTTGCTCGCCACTGCGGTCGGTGGCACTACCAATGGTGGTAGCTATCGTAGCTATCGTAGCCTTCAAAGTATCGTCGTCGGCCGAGGCTTCGGTAATTATACCATCGCCATTAAATCGTGTTTTCGAAAATATAGCAGTTATATCGGCGGTATCGGCAATACTTATAACAGAACCCTCTTTGCCAAGGTTTTCAAGTATCTGCTTGGCCGAGTTGTATAGCTTACGCCCCTCGTCGGTCGAAGTGTCTATATCGTTTATATCAATACTATCGGTACCTTTAAGTATCAAATCATTATCTTTTACCAGTCCGGTAATCCATTTTGATACTTCCACCACATCGCTTACACGAATCTTGCCATCGCAATCGCAATCCATATAATTCAAACTGCGATCGGAAATTTCCAACCCTGTGGTGGGGCACGATAGCACTGTCCACATCTTAGGATCCAACTCATATAGGTGTGCAAGGTCTTCGCCCGAGTTTATATCCACCCTATAGGTACCACCTATATTTACAAATTCCCATCTATACTTTTTATTCAACAAATTTAGTATTGCCATAATATCATATTAATTATATAGGCCTATAAAAGGCATTATTTAAACAAAAAAGAATTTTTCAACATCTCAATTCAAAACTACTAATCAAACATTTAGCAGAAAAAACCAATATCGTATCGATTGCAAAGGTACTAAATATTTTTTAATTGAAAGAAAAGTAGTTCGTGAATAATTAAATCATGGCTTAATAAACACATTGGAAAGCAAACATAGGAATCTAATCGGCACTGTCGAGTATGTAAAACGCAATAGCCTTGCCACAAGTGGCAAGGCTATTGCATTATATTCATTTATGTAAGTGTAGCTAAAAACTTACTTGGTTGTTATAACCAAATAGTCGGTATATTTCCAAAATTCTGTAGGGTTGTTTATCTTTAACGACATGCAAACGTCATCATCATTCATTACCAATTCGTAACTTCCTTCGGGATGTTTCGAAAGTACTTTTACTTTTTCTCTTTCAATGTCTATTACATTAGTTGTAGTCTTGTCTATTTGGGTAAATAGGTCAGTATTCATATTATTGGTAACTTGTTGTTTTTTGCCTAAACCTATAAATCCACCTGTTTTGTTTACCACACCGGCTTCTTTCAGCTCTTTGTATGTTCCAATAATGAAGTATGCACGATTAGCATCGGCTATTTGTTTGGCAATGATTTGTTCTTTTTCGGTGTTCGACTTTGTAAGTTCGACAACATTGGTGTTCAAAGTTTCGATAATGATATTTTTTTGTTCCAATTCTGTTACAAGTGTCTGTATTTCGTTCTCTTGTTCAGAAATTCTGTTTTGCAACTTTTCTACATATTCTTTCAAAGTTGTGTTTTCCACCTTCGAGTCGGCCAACTTCTTGTTCAATGCATTCAAACGCTGCTTGTTTGCTACAAGCATACTGTTGATGTCGTTGATTTGGTCGTTGATTTTCATTTTTACATCATTTTTGATTTCGGTTTTTCCTCTTCTCAACTCTTCTACCGAACCAAATTTGGATGTAACTTTAGCCAAATTATCTTCTATTTCGTTCAATGTTTCAAAAAATTGATTCATCTCATCATTTTTTGAATCCACTATCGACTGTAGCGAATCAATGGTTTTTTGTGAACGAGCTCTTTCCTCTTCGATATTGTTACAACTTGTAAAAACCAAAGCTATCGAGGCAAATACGCCTAACAAAATCTTTTTACTTTTCATCTCTGTTTCAATTTTAATATTCAAGAAATAATTTTATTCAAATTTTGATACATAACGTATAGTTGAAAAATTTATTGGGTTGCACAAAAAAAAATCTTTTATTGTAACAATTTTTGTACCTTTTTTCTCCTTTTTTGCGAAAAGAAATACCCATTTTGTTGTCTATACCAATGTGTATTAGTTCTTTTTCTATATCATTCCGCTTAATGAAAATTAGTTTTACCCGATGATTCTCATCTGTTTTTACAATCTCCAAAAGGTCTTAGTCTAGTATATTTTCAGGCAACTTCTAAAAATTGCTTTGCAAGTGATTTGTGGAATTTTCTTGAGAAGATTTCTACTTTCTTTTGATTGAGCATAGCGGGCTATGCGATTGAAAAAGAAATAGAAAGATTCCAAGAAAAAACGCAAAGCACGCAAA
>JAFWBF010000068.1 GCA_017507285.1 Bacteroidales bacterium
AGGTGGAAAAATACATTTTTGTGGCAATGGAGGCAGTGCTGCCGATGCTCAGCATTTGGCTGCCGAACTTAGTGGAAGGTTTTATTACGACCGTCCACCATTGAATGCCGAGGCTTTGCACTGCAATTCGTCGTATCTTACTGCTGTAGCAAATGATTATGGATATGATATTGTTTTTGCGCGTATGCTTGAATGTTCTGGTCGTAAGGGTGATGTGGTCGTAGGTATTTCCACTTCGGGAAATTCATTGAATATCATTAAAGCCTATGAGGTGGCTAAGCAGAAAGGTATACATATAATATCGTTTACCGGTGCTACCGGTGGCAAGATGAGAGAGTATTCGGATATATTGATTAATGTGCCAAGTACCGACACGCCTCGTATCCAGGAGTCGCACATTATGATAGGCCATATAATATGCGAACTTGTGGAGTCGAATATATTCCCGAAATAGTTTTGTGCAACTTCACAAAACTATTTCTTTATTACCTTAAACCATTCGTCTTGATTGGGAAGTTCGAGAGTTTTTAGTTTGTTCAACAGCGTTTTAGGGTCGTCGGCTTGTACAAGCATTTTGCTATGTACTTCGTGAATAAGGCATTCGCTTTGCATAAGGGTTATCTGCTTCAGAAAAGGATTGAAGAATCCATCAATGTTTAGCAGGCCTATAGGTTTGGCTATCAATCCAAGTTGGTTCATGCTCATTATCTCTGTTACCTCGTCTAATGTGCCTATTCCGCCGGGAAGAGCTATAAATGCATCTGCCATCGATGCCATCATTTCTTTGCGTTCTGCCATCGACTTTACCTTATGAAGAGTTATAGAGCGATGTTCCACAACGTCGTTGGAGAAGAAATTGGGTATTATTCCCACTGCATTTCCGTTGGCATTCATTACTTCGCCGGCTGCTATTCCCATAAGCCCCCAACTGCTACCGCCATATACCAGTGTGAGGTTTTCGGCAGCAATTAGTTTTCCCAATTCGGCCGCTTTCTGTGAAAATAGTGGGTTGTTGCCTGTATGTGAGCCACAAAATAGTCCTATACTTTTCATTATTCGTTTGTTTTTTTCTTATTGATTTTGTCGTACATTTTCTATGAATATTTCGTTCATAGTTGGTAGTATTTCTCTGAACGATAATATTTGGCATTGAGGTAACAAAATATTAAGAAGGTTGTTTGGCGACGAGCCTTCATGAAGTTGTACTTTTATTATATTTTCATCCGTTTCTGATTTGGATGATATAACTTTGAAATTCTCACCCAGTTGCAGTTTATCGGTTGCTCCTTTGTACGCAACTTCATATATGTTCTTTTTGAAAGAGTTGCGGATGTCCTTTATTTTTCCCGATAGTATGGTTTTTGATTTGTTTATCAGTACAATGTCGCTGCATAGCTCTTCGACCGATGCCATATTGTGGGTCGAAAAGACGATGGTGGCACCGTTCTTTTGCAGTTCCAGTATCTCGCTTTTCAGCAGGTCGGCATTTATGGGGTCGAATCCGCTGAAAGGTTCGTCGAATATCAGAAGGCGAGGTTCGTACAGTACTGTTACGATGAATTGTATCTTCTGTTGCATACCCTTCGAAAGCTCTTCCACATTGCGGTTCCACCAGCTTGCGATGTCAAATTTTTCAAACCATTGTGTAAGTCTTGTTTTGGCATCATGTTTTGAAAGTCCTTTCAGCTGAGCCAGATATAGGGCTTGTTCGCCCACTTTCATCTTTTTGTATAGTCCTCGTTCTTCGGGAAGGTAGCCTATAAGCGATGTGTGTTTGGGACCGAGAGGTTCGCCATCCAAAAACAGCTTTCCGCTGTCGGGGGCTATTATTTGATTAATAATACGTATAAGAGTGGTTTTTCCTGCACCGTTGGGGCCCAAGAGCCCGAATATGCACCCTTCGGCTACTCGAATACTTACGTTGTCGAGTGCCTTGTGGTTCGAAAAGTTCTTTTCAATATGTTCTGCAACAAATAATTCCATAGTCTATGCTTTGCTGATATTACTTTGCAAATGTACACAAAAAAACTTATTTTTCATCTATTTCTTTCTTCGAAAAGTAGGGCGTGAAACTGCCTCGTGATCTAGTTTAAATTTCATCGTGATGAAAATTTATCCGAATCGTGATGTAGATAAATCTTCCTCGTGATGTATTTTTGGCTGTATGGTGATGAACTTTTCGGTATACCGTCGAGCGGTTGCCGGTAGGGTGTGGAGGAATTGCCGATAGGGTATAATCAAAAACCTGTTTATGGACCGATGAACCGGCGCTTTCACATGGCAAAAAAACAGACATATATATATAAATATTGTATGTCTATTTCGTCATTGATAAAAAAGTCGTATCTTTGTAGAAAATTTTATGATGGAATCAAACTCGATAATAATATTAGAAAACGCTGTCATACAGCATCAAACAGACCCTTTGCTAAGCGATGTAAACTTGCGAATTGATAAGGGCGAATTTGTTTATTTGATAGGAAAAAGCGGCACAGGCAAGACGTCGTTGTTTCGCACCCTATATGCCGATTTGCCATTGGCAGGAGGCCGGGGCGAGGTTTGCGGTTTTGATATATCAAACATTAAGGAATCAAAAATACCATTGTTGCGTAGAAAGATGGGTATAGTGTTTCAGAATTTCCGTCTTCTTACCGATAGGGATGTTTATTCCAACCTCTTTTTTGTGCTTCGAGCCATAGGGTGGAAGAAAAAGAAAGATATTGACGAGCGAATAGGCGAGGTGTTGGAAGCCGTGGGATTGGCCGACAAGGCAAACTTTCCTGTTTACCGCCTTTCGGAGGGAGAGCAGCAGAGAGTAGGGATAGCCCGAGCCATTGCCAACAAGCCCGAACTTATTTTGGCCGACGAGCCAACGGGAAACCTCGACCCTATAACGTCGGAAGAGATTATGAACCTATTGGTTGATATAAACCGGAATATGAGTACAACAGTATTGATATCCTCCCACGATTATATAATGATAGAAAAGTTCCATTCGAGGGTGTTGTGTTGTGAAAATGGAAAGTTGGTAGAACCTATGCAATAAATAAATAATAACAACGTTATCAAACATAATGTAAAACAATATATAATGAAACGTATAGTACTTGTAACATTAGTCGCTCTATTGGCGATACCATCTGTAACGATGGCTCAGAAGGGACGAAAAGAAGTATCCCCTATAATAGAAGGAAAGCAAAAAGTGCGTAAAACAGATTACGACTCTGTATGGAAATTTACGACATTCAATTCAAAAAAGATTTATTATTGCGATTTTGACTATCGCACATTCAAAGATTTGCCAACGGCTCGTGAGTTTGATTTCGGCAACTTTCAGCCGGTGTTGAATTTCTTGTCCACCCAGGCTCGTACGCCGCTACTTATATGTGCAGCCTACGCCATCAACCCCGATGTAACAGACAAAGCCAAACGCATAAAGCTAAAAGAGAAAGCCGAGGCCCAAGCTGTGGAGGCTATGAAAGGATATGTAGAATGGATGGCCGACGAAAAGTATAAAAACAAAATACAGATTCGTGTGGCACAAGTGGACTATCGCTATTGGTGGGGCGATGCCTTTTGGGATATGGAAGTGCCGTCCGACGATATTTTGGCGGTAGGTCTTGTAATGTTTTTCGGTAGCCGAAAGATAAACCTTTTCCCAAGCATTGCCGAAGGCGCACCAACGTTCAAGCCAATAAAATTCTTCCCCAACGATGCCGAGCTGCTCGACTCGTACGACCCGCTGATTAAAGAGGTGGCCGATTACCTGAAGCAGAACGAAAAGATGGAGGTCCTACTACGTGGCTATTCGGACAACACCGGAACCGAGATGTACAACGAGGCAATATCACATCAAAGGGCAACGGAAATAAAAAAGGCTTTGATAAAACACAATGTTGCTCCGATACGCATAGAGATTGAGGCTTTGGGTGCCATAAATCCGGTGGGCGACAACAACACTCGCGAAGGTCGCATTGAGAACAACCGTGTGGAAATAATAATTCAATAAATACGATAATCTGACAAAGAGGGGCAATGTTGCGTGCAACTGTCCCTCTTTTTGTACCTCAATACAAGCTATGACAAATAAGGAGCAATATAAAATACTATGCGATGAGCAGGGCTCAAACATTCCCCTTTTCCTACAACATTGGTGGATGGAAGCCGTATGCTACGGCAAACATTGGGACGTTATCCTGGTGGAAAGAGGCGGAAAAGTAGTGGCCGCAATGCCATACCTTATAGCTAAGCGGTGGGGAATGAAGTATATACTCCAACCCCAACTTACGCAATACAACGGCCTATGGTACCGAAAGCAGGATTTTAAGACCGAAAACAAACGCCTCGACTTTGAAAAGTGGGCTATAAACAAGGTGGTAGAGCAGTTGGACAAGCTGGGACTGGCCTATTACCAACAAAACTTTTCGCCCGGATTTACCAATTGGCTCCCCTTGTATTGGCACGGCTTTAAGCAAACCACACGCTACACCTATCGTATCAACAACCTGAAGGACACCAACATGGTCTTTGCCAACTTTGACCGTAAGCACCGCCAAAAACCCATACTTCAACTTGCCGGCAAGCTGAAGGTGGTTTGGAATATAACCCCCGAAGCCTTCTACGACTTCCACGACTTATACTGGAAAAGCCGCGGAAAGAAAGACCTCTTGTCGAGGGATTTTACAGTAAGGGTTTGCAATGCCGCAATAGCTCGCGGCCAAGGCTTTATAATAGGCCTGAGAGATGAAGAGGACAACCTTATGGCCGCACGATTTGTGGTTTACGACTCGAGGTGCGCCTACTCGCTTATGAGTGCCCTAAACCCCAACGGCCACCCAAACGGAACATCGCCAATGCTCTTTTGGGAAGCTATGAAACACCTGGCCGATAAAACCAAGGCCTTTGATTTCGAGGGAAGTATGTTTCAGGGTATAGAGCAGTCGTACCGCCTTTATGGTGCACGTCAAACTCAATATTTCGCCATCGAGAGGGCAAACAGTACACTATTTCAGATATTTAAATACATCAAAGAACGAAAATAAAACTACAATAACATGGATGATGAGTTAGAAAAATTAGGAAAGGATTTTGTAAGTACGTTGCGAAATATCCCTTTGGACGAACTGTCTATAAGCGATTATAACAAAAAATACATCAGGCGAATGCTTCCAAAGATGGAATATTACGCCGATATTTATCTGAATGTTATAGACTTCTATTGTCTGACTGTAGACGGATTTCCGTACGACCATCCGGTGGTAGACTATGGCGGCGGGCATGGATTTTTGAGCATATTGCTGAAAACCCTGGGTGCAAAGCATGTGATATATGTAGATAACAATCCGCAATCGGTGGCGGCGGCCAAGGCTATAAAAGACCATGTGGGAAAGGGTGCCGACGTGTTTATTTGCGGCGAAGAGGAGGACCTGATTGAATGGTGCCAAAACAATGAGGTAAAGCCATCGCTATTGTTGGGTTTTGATGTGATAGAGCATATATATGATTTGGACAGATATTTTGACAATTTGTTTACCGCATTTCCTGACATGGACCACAGCTACACAACAGCTTCGGTTGAAAAAAACATTTTCAAAACCCGAAAGTTGAAAAAACAAATGTATTTGGACGAATACGGAACAGACACCAAACAAGGATATTTTGATATACGTAAGCAATTCATTAAGAATGAATTTCCAGCACTTACGGACGAGGAAGCCCACCTTTGGGCTGCCGATACAAGGGGAATGAATTATAAGGACATTTTGTTGACAGTATCGTTGAAAATGGATGTAACTCCAAAAGATGACTACAACACTTGCAACCCCGAAACAGGCAACTGGACCGAGCGAATTTTGCCGGAGAAAGAATATAGAGATCTTATTAGCAGACACGGTGGAGGACTCTTTATACTTCCGGGCAAATACAACAAATCCCACAAGGGAATAAAAAAGATAGTGGCTAAAATATTGAACAGACTTATGCGAAAAGAATATTTCAGACAGCGTTTGCAGCCCTTTATATTCTTGTATATACAGGGGCCGAATAATCATAAAAAAGCAATGGAACGCTTGCTAGAATGTATATTATCCGGTTCGTACAACCTGGAAGACTATGAATAAGAAAAAAAACAATAATACCAACGATACCGCTGATTAATAACTAAAACCATGAACGATAACAATAATAATGATCTAATTATATTGACCGACGAATACTTAGAGGTTATAGACACTACAGTAACAGCCGATGAATTGAAAAACGGTGTGAGGGACGAATATGGTTGCCTCTATAGCAAGAATGGCAAACGCCTGCTGGAAATGCAAAGCATAACACCGGCCGAATACAGGGTGAAGAACGAAACCGAAGTGATTTGCGACGAGGCTTTCTGCTGGTGCGATACGCTGGAAAAGATTATTCTCCCTCCAAAATTGAAGGCAATAGGCTCGAGTGCTTTTGCCGATTGCCGAAAATTGGAGCAGATAAACCTGCCGAAAGGTTTGCTATATATAGGAAAGAGAGCTTTCAGAGGGTGTTTGGCTCTTGCCCATGTCCAACATCCTGCAAGCCTGATATATTTGGGCGAATGTGCTTATATGAACTGCACAAATCTGAACTATGTGGCTTTCCCCTCTCAATCTGTCTTGAAAAGCCTGCGAAACAGCGTTTTCTACGGATGCGTAAGCCTAAAAAATATACTTTTACCTCCTCTGTTGGAACGCATAGGAAAGGGAACTTTTTTGAACTGTTCCGATTTGGTTTCGGTTCGCTTTCCAAACTCATTGAAGCATATAGACAATTACGCTTTTCTGGGATGCATCAAGCTGAAAAGGGTGGTAATCAAATCTACCCTCAGCCATTTGGGTAGTAAAGCATTTTTCGGGTGCCGAAATCTTACCGGAATAAGCCTTAGAGCCACTTTGCGAACACTGCGAGAGGATACTTTCTCTCACTGCTATTCGCTCAAATATGTGGTGCTGCCACATATGCTCTCAACTATAAACAAGGGGGCTTTTAAGTTCTGCCTCTCGTTGGAAACCTTGGTGTTACCCCCCGATGTGGAACAGATAGACGATTGTGCTTTCGAAGGTTGTTCCGCCCTTAGACATGTATTTTTTGCATCGCATGTTACAGCCTTCGGGCCCGAGGCTTTTGCCAATTGTACAGAGCTGAACGCAATATCGGTTCCAAAGGGAACAAAAGATTTTTACGACAAGGTGATAACCCCCGATTTCCATCCACAAATAATGGAGCAGGATATAGGACAAATATTCAATTCGCTGGCTTTCTGCTACGAGCTGGGTATAAGACTCCCCGTTTCGCTATTGATGGCAACAAACCTTTACCGTATGGCTGCCGAACTGGGATGCGACGAGGCGTGGGACAACTGCCAACGACTGATAGACCAGTACAACTCTCATATCATGAACACTACACCTCCCGACACAATAAGAATGGAGCATAAGGAGATGTTGAAAAATAGGGAGAATGAAGCCGATGAATAAAACCTTTCTGGATAAAATAAAGGATGCAGTAGACGCTCTTTACCCTACTCAAACTTCGGAATTAGAGATAGAACAAGGCGTTGTGGACGACTATGGAGTGGTCTACAGCCCGGACTTTAAACGCCTGCTCAAGGCTACGGACAACTCCATTGCAGGATACGAGGTCAAAGACACTGCCGAGGTTATATGCGACTATGCATTCTCTTCGACCATCAAAAGCCATGCCTGTAGGGACCTTAAGAATCTGATTTTGCCAAAAAGCCTTAAAGTCATTGGCAACCACGCCTTTCAAAACAACCTGAACCTGATAAGCATATCAATACAAGAAGGGTTGGAAAAGATTGGTGCCTACGCTTTCGCCGAATGCTTCGCTTTGAAAGGACTTACTTTGCCCAAATCGTTGCTGGTTTTGGACGATGGAGCTTTCAGTGATTGTATACTGTTGAAACGACTGAGAATCAGGGCAAACGATTGTTTCCTTTATCAAGGTTCGAACGTTTTTGAACGATGCATAGAGTTGCCAAAAAAGCAAATCTTCGATCGCTTCGATGTCCCCTTTTCTCCCGCCCTGGATAGGGCATTGAAACAGCATTACGGCATCGATTCGATGAAAGAAATGGTAGACAACGTTATAGCTGCCTATGAGTATGGTGTATACTTCGAGAGGTCGTATAAAAAAATGGCCTCGTTTGAAACTCTGAAATTGAGCGTCGGAAGGCAAAAATACAAAGGGGAATACCTCAAATCGGTCTGCAAATGCCGAAAAAAATTGAACAATCAAAATACAGCTTTCCAAACGCCCACACCCCCTATGGCCGCCAACATAGACAGGGATTGGGTAGATTTGGGGCTGAACGTCAAATGGGCACAGCACAACATTGGTACTTTCGAAATCACTACGAT
>JAFWBF010000009.1 GCA_017507285.1 Bacteroidales bacterium
GCTGTTTCATATTACGTATAGCGATTCTACTAAAAGGATAGGTAGAAATGCCTTGTTCAATACAGCCTACTACAACAACCCTGCCAATTGGATGAACAACACATTGTTTGCTAACACCTATAAATTTTTAATCAAAGCCGATACAAGTATTAGTGGCAATTACACAATATACAATCATGTAGAATTAATAGCCGGAGGTGCTTTCGAAGGTTGTAACAATCCTGTAAATATCACAATGCCAAACTCAATAAAACTAATCGATGACAAAGTATTTTATAACTCTACTGGTTTGGAAAGCATTATCTTACCCGACAGTTTGGAATACATAGGTAAATCGGCATTCGAAGGGTGTACTAACTTAGATAGTATATCATTTCCAATCAAACTATATACTATCGATGACTATGCTTTCAAAAATTGTAGTTCATTAACATCTATCTATTTACATCACAATATCAAGTGGTTTGGGGTTGATGTATTTAATTATTGCAACAATCTCGAAACCGTATATTATAATTGTAAAAATGCAAACAAAATTGGATTTTCCAGAGGATTAAGTGGTAGTTATCCATTTAGAAACTGCGAAAATCTTACTACTGTTATATTTGGCGACAGCGTAAGCAAAGTACCTAGTTATGCTTTCTCACGTGTATATTCTCTTGAAAATGTCGTATTCAGCAATTCGATTGATACTATAGGTAATAGTTCATTTGAAGAAACGGCTATTGAAAATCTGGTATTATCAAACTCTGTAAAATATATTGACCTTTGGGGATTCTATAAATGTTACGATTTAAAAAACATCACTTTCGGCTCATCATTTAGGCGTATGGAATCTAGCTCTTTCGTCTCTAGTTATAATATAGAAACCGTTACATGTAAATCTATGACACCACCGTCTTCTGTTGCATTGTATACAGATTACTCTAATCCAATAGTGTATGTTCCTTGCGGAAGAGGTAATGCATATCGTAATTCCTGGTTAAATAACTTTGGTACTATCGTAGAATCTAATAGCATATTTATTTTATCAGTATATTCGAGCGATACTACTTTGGGAACAGTTCAAGTGATAAGCGATTCGTGTACATCGGGTATATTCCAAGCCATCCCTAAAGAAGAAAGTAGATTTGTAAGTTGGAACGATGGCAACACCAATAATCCACGAACAATAGTACTTAACCGTGATACTGCTTTTGTAGCATCATTCATGCAACAATATAGAGTAGAAGTATTGTCGAGTAACGATACTATGGGAACAGTGTCGGGCAGCGGAACATTCGATGTAGGCACAGAGATAACAATATCGGCAAGGCCATTAAATAGATACAAGTTTATAGGCTGGAGTGATGGCAACACCGATAATCCAAGAACAGTAGTAGTAAACAGCGATAGTACTTTTACCGCCAACTTTGCCCCAATAATGCAATATACAATAACCGTAAGTTCGGAAGATGAAAATATGGGACTTGCAACAGGTGGAGGAGTATTTGACGAACAAACTATAATTTCTATAGTAGCTGCTGCACGCGGAGGATACCGCTTTAAAGAATGGAGCGATGGCGACACCAACAGAATAAGAGAACTAATGGTGGTATGCGACAGTGTACTTATTGCAAAATTTGAACGAAATGTAGGCATTTCCAATATTGATAATTTGGAAGATTTGGATTTATACCCCAACCCAACTACCGGCATCATCACCTTCAATCGCACGGATATAAAGAAAGTAGAAGTACTTGATGCAGTAGGTAGAACGGTTATGGCAGTAGAAAACAAACATATAATAGACCTATCCAAACTAAGCCAAGGATATTACACATTGCGAGTAACATTGCCGGAAGGCGTGGCTGTACGGAAAGTTATCCGCAAGTAAGTAGAATAACTAATATTAGTTAGCAAATTATCCTATATATGTTACCGGTGTAACATATATAGGATAATTTGTTGGGATATATATATACCCAATGCAATAAAAGAAGAAAAAAAACGTAATTAGGTATCATATAAATAAAAAGAAACAACATCATGATAAAGAGATTTTGGTACACATTATTGATAACTGCAATATACCTGATACCGTTTAACTCCAAAGGTCAAGAATATAAACTGTCTCCCAATGCCGAGATAAGCCTCCTTACTTGCGGAGCAGGCAACGAGTACTACCTTAGTTTTGGTCATAGTGCAATAAGGGTTTGCGACACCTCGTTAGGCATAGACCATGTGTATAACTATGGCACTTTCGATTTCGGCACCCCAAATCTTTACTTAAAGTTTGCTTTAGGTAATCTTGATTATATGCTTAGTGTACAGAACTATAAAAATTTTATACTATCATATCAATACGAAGGACGCTGGGTGGTGGAACAAAAGCTAAATCTTACATCCGATGAACGCAACAAACTATTCAATCTGCTAATAGAGAATTGTAAGAAAGAGAACCGTTATTACAAATACGACTTCTTTCGCGACAACTGTGCCACACGTGCAAGGGATATAATAAAGAAGAGTCTAAACAGAGATTTTTATACCAACAATAACACCTCTACCACCAACACATATCGCAACCTGATAGACCTAACATTCCGCGAAATAATATATCCCTACACCAACGAAAGACTAATGTGGTGGCAGTTTGGAGTAGATGCTTTATTAGGTATGCGATGCGACAGACCTGTAAGTACTGCCGATTGTATGTTCATTCCTTTCTATCTACAAAACCATTTAGACACAACCAATTTATGTCTATCATCTACACTAATACTTGACGAAACCAAAACCGATAATCCCAAAAGCATATCGCCCGTAATAGTATTTTGGATACTGTGCTTTATCACTTGCATAGTCACATATATATCCATAAAGAAAAACGTAAAAATAAAATGGTTCGACATACCGCTATTTTCGCTTGTAGGCATAGTAGGATTGGTTGTTGCAATAATGTGGGCATTCTCATCACATTGGTGTGTAAAAGAAAACTTAAATATACTATGGGCCAACCCTATATTTCTACTACTCATCTTTTGTCCAAAAAAAATAAATAAATACATAATATATACATTATTAACGTGTTTAACTATAGCATTAGTCAATATCATTATAGACATACAACACTATAACAGTGCAGTGCTACCTATAGTCATAAGTTTAATAATACGTTTATCTCACCTACTATACAATGAAAGAAGAACTAAAAAATCAGCTTAGAGTTTGGGCCGAGAAATACAATACTGTAAGTTTTATAAACGATGACCCGGTGCAGTTTCCACACCGCAAACGCAACAATTGCAAACAAGATATAGAAATAAGCGGATTTATAACAGCATACCTCAGTTTTGGCAACCGAAAACAGATAATAAAAACCTGCAATATATTGGATGATATGATGGGACATTCGCCATACAAATACGTAATGTCAAAGAAGTGGGAAAAAGATTTCACAAAGGAAAACTCCAATTCGTTCTACCGAATGATAAGCCACAGCCAAATGAATACCATATTCAGCAAGCTATACAGTATATACACTTCATTTCCAAGTATGGAAGACTGCCTATTGGAACAAACCTGTGGCACACCATTCGACAGAATGTGCAACCTGTTTGAAATATCAAACAAAAGTCCCCAGAAAAAGATAAATATGTTCCTACGATGGATGATACGCCGCGATGGAATAGTGGATTTGGGTATATGGCAAAAGTTTTCGCCTAGCGATCTGATTATTCCATTAGACACTCATGTATGCAGAATGGCATACACACTAGGACTTACACAAAGCAAATCATACACCCTATCCAACACCAAAACAATAACCAACAAGTTGAAAGAAGTATTTTACGACGATCCTTGCAAAGGAGACTTTGCTTTATTTGGCTACGGAGTGGAAAACAAACAATAATAAACAACTATTGGCGTTATCATAGGCAATATGAAGAATTACAGGATAACATACATAATATTGGCACTTATTGTGTTGATGACAACCAACTTGGCCATGGCACAAACTGCCACCTTGAAAGGCAGAGTAACTATAGAAAATGGCGAAGGGTTGGGATTTGTAAACGTAAGTATAAAGGATAGCCACCCTCCCATTGGCACTACTACCGACTCTAAAGGATATTACACACTTAAAATACCGGCAAACAAGGATATAACCATACTCTTCTCAACCGTTGGTTTCGAATTGCAACAGTTTACCATCAAAGCAAAAGCTGACGAGAAAAAAGTACTTAATTGTACGATGGTAGTAAGGTCACTAACTATAAATCCTGTAACAATAAAAGACGAAAGGGTACGCAAAAGCACATTCACCCAAATAGATGTAGATAAAATTGAAAATATTGCCGGCCCACAAAGCGGAGTGGAAAGCCTTATAAAAACCCTTCCCGACGTGGGTAGCAACAACGAGCTAAGCAGCCAATACAGCGTACGCGGAGGCAGTTTCGACGAAAATCTTGTATATATCAACGATGTGGAAGTATATCGTCCATTTCTTGTACGTAGCGGACAGCAGGAAGGATTGTCTATCATAAACCCCGATATGGTGGAACGTGTTATGTTCAGTCCCGGTGGATTTGAAGCAAAATATGGCGACAAAATGTCGTCGGTACTAGATATTACCTACCACCGCCCCAACAAATTTGGAGGAAAAATATCGGGAAGTTTATTGGGAGGCAGTGCATATGTAGAAGGCACAATAAAAGAAAAATTCACCTATAGCATAGGGTTAAGACGCCATAGTAACCAATACCTCCTCAACACATTAGATACCGAGGGCGATTATACATCGGCATACACTGATATGCAAACCATACTTACCTACAAAGCAAGCCCCAAGTTAGACATTTCATTTTTGGGCATATATTCAAAGAACAAATATGGACTTGTTCCACAAAACCAAACTACTAACTTTGGCAACTTCTTCGAAGCAATGCAGCTACGTGTATATTTCGATGGACAGGAAATAGATGAATATACCACCATGATGGGTGCCGTAACGTTCGACTACCGTCCAAACGAAAACATGCAATGGAAGTGGATAACATCGGCATATACCACCAACGAAAGCGAAGTTTATGACATACAAGGACAATATTGGCTATACGAACTAAATGTAGGTTCGGTGGTTGGCGAAGTAAACAAATTTGACCGTGGTGTGGGTACATACCTCGAACATGCACGCAACTACTTACAAACACAGGTATTGAATACCGAATTAAAAGGTACATATTTTACTAGTTTAGGCAATTGGAATTGGGGCCTTAAATACCAACACGAGTATGTGTATGACAAAATGAAAGAGTGGAGAATGGTAGATTCGGCAGGTTTCACCATACCCAATCCCGATACAGGAATGCCGGGCGACAGCAACAACACTCCCTTTGCTCCCGAACTACAAAACTATGTAAAAAGCGAAAACACCGTAAGTTCACACCGTGTAATGGGCTATATTCAACGCAATTTCGACTTCTATAACGAGAAAAGTATGACTAGCATTTTGTTTGGAGTACGCGGCCATTACTGGAGTTTCAACAACGATTTCTTTATCAGTCCACGTATCAGTGCCAACTACAAGCCCGATTGGGAAAAAGATATGTTGTTCCGCCTTTCGGCAGGAGCTTACGTACAATCGCCTTTCTACAGGGAATACAGATATAAAGATGGTAGCATAAACCACAACATAAAAACACAGAAATCATACCAAATAATGGGTACCTTCGACTACAACTTTGTGTGGGGCAACAAGCCTTTCAAACTTACCGGCGATGTATATTATAAATATATCACCGACCTTATTCCCTACGAGATAGATAATATGAGAATACGCTATATGGCCGAAAACAATGCAATAGGTTACTCCACAGGTATAAGCCTACGCATAAACGGCGAGTTTGTTGACGGTGTGGAATCGTGGGCAAGCATTTCGCTAATGAAAACGCAGGAAGATATAGAAGGTGACAACTACGGTTGGATATCACGCCCCACCGATCAACGCTTTATGGTAAAACTATTCTTTCAAGACTATATGCCATCGCTACCATGGATGAGGGTAAGCCTCAACTTTGTGTATGGAACAGGACTACCATTTACCAAACCGGGACAAACAGACTTTTCCACCACTCACCGCTTCCCTTCATACTTCAGAGTGGATATGACGGGTGGCATTCAACTAAGTAAAATATCCGATTGGAAAAACAAACGCTTATTCCGCTACTTCGACGATGTATGGTTAAACATCGAAGTATTTAACCTTTTCAACTACAAAAATGTGGTATCATACATTTGGGTTGCCGACTACGACAACCGCTATTATGCAGTACCCAATTTTCTAACCATGCGTCAGTTCAACCTTAAACTAACACTTACATTCTAACATACACAAAAAATATATAATACAGATATGATAGATAGAACCATCAATCCCAACAAAGATTTAAAACTAAACACTACCAACATAGACCGTAGCAACCTTTTGCCACAATTCCATAAAATGGATAATGGAAACAACATTGTATATTTCAATTCACAAAATGTGGATATAGTGAAGATAGACTTTGTATTTGAAGCAGGCAAAGCCTACCAATCGCACATGCTAAGTGCTATGATTGCAAACAAACTTATTACCGAAGGCACCAGCAAACATACAGCAAAAGAAATAGCCGAAATATTGGACTATAGAGGTATATATATCGACAAAAACATTGATTCCACAACGGCTACGGTATCGGTTTTGATGGTAAAAAAATATGTTTTAGAAATACTTCCACTACTACACGAGATACTTACCGACGCTGTTTTTCCCGAAAACGAATTCCAAATAACCATCAACAAATCCAAACAACGTTTCCTAAACGAGATGATGAAAACAAACTATGTTGCTCGCCGAGCTTTCTATCAAAACATATTTGGCAAAGAACATATATATGGTTCGTTTGCATCGGAAAAGGATTTCGATAAACTTACAGTAGATAATGTTCGTGAATTTTACAACAAACACTACAACATAGACGACTGCAAAATATTTGTTTCGGGCAATATTGACGATAATATCCTTGTGACAATCAACCAACTTTTTGGAAAAAAGAAAGCCTCTTTCCTACTAAGTCCGATAGTACCAAAGCCGGTATTTCTGCTGCCAACACAGGTGTATATTCCCAAAGCCGACGCCGTACAAAGCACCATAAGAATAGGCAAAGTGCTAGATACCACATGGGATACCACCGATTTTACCGAAATTATGCTTGCCAACACCATACTTGGAGGCTACTTTGGAAGCAAACTTACCGCCAATATAAGAGAAGAAAAAGGCTACTGCTATTCTATCTACTCCATGGTGCAAGCGTTTAGAGGTGCCAATGTATTCTTTATAACCACCGAAGTGGGCAAAGATGTTACACACGATGCTGTAAAAGAAATATACAACGAACTTAGCAATATGAGCACTCAGCCGGTGAGCAACGAAGAACTAGAAGTGGTAAAAGGATACCTTATAGGCGATTTTATACGAAGCATAGACGGAGTATTTGAGATAGCCGACAGATATAAAACAATGGTTACGAGCCATTCATCGGAAGTGTTTACCGATAACTATCTGAAAACTATTGATAGCATAACACCAGAAAAGATATGCCAAATATCGGCAAAATACCTAGACAAAGATAGTATGACACAAATAATTGTAGGATAGCCATGTTCGACAACAAGCCATTTATAATAGCCGGTCCCTGCAGTGCCGAAAGCAAAGAGCAGATGGACAGTGTGGTAAAACATCTGTGTAGCAACAGCAAAGTGAACCTTATACGGTGCGGAGTGTGGAAACCTCGCACACGTCCC
>JAFWBF010000069.1 GCA_017507285.1 Bacteroidales bacterium
AAGCGCTTGTTACCTATACGACAAGGAGTACATTTTACGCAACTTTCTTCGCAAGTAAATTCCAAATAGAATTTAGCGATAGAAACCATACACGAAGTTTCGTCCATAACTACCATACCGCCCGAACCCATCATAGAGCCTGCAGCAATTAGGTTGTCATAATCGATAGGTGTATCAAGGTGTTTCTTAGTCAAACATCCGCCCGAAGGACCACCTGTTTGTACAGCCTTAAATTCTTTACCATCTTTGATACCACCACCTATTTCATATATAACCTCGCGAAGGGTTATACCCATTGGTACTTCGATAAGACCTACATTGTTAATTTGTCCTGCCAAAGCAAATACTTTTGTACCTTTAGATTTTTCGGTACCTATTTTGTTAAACCAATCGGCACCCTTAGTTATGATAACAGGTATATTGGCAAATGTTTCAACGTTGTTTACGTTGGTAGGTTTTCCTAAGTATCCGGATACAGCAGGGAATGGAGGTTTGAATGTAGGTTCGCCACGCTTACCTTCCATGGAGTGGATAAGGGCAGTTTCTTCACCACATACAAAAGCACCTGCACCATAGCGTAGTTCGATATCGAAATCGAAACCACTACCCATTATGTCTTGTCCCAACAAGCCATATTCGCGAGCTTGTCTGATAGCTATTTGCAAGCGGTCTATAGCCAATGGATATTCGGCACGTATATATACCAAACCTTTGGTTGCTCCAATAGCATAACCACATATTGCCATAGCTTCTATAATAGAGTGTGGGTCTCCTTCCATAATAGAACGGTCCATAAAAGCACCGGGGTCTCCTTCGTCGGCATTACATACCACATATTTTTGGTCAGCGTGATTTTTGCTTGCTATTTCCCATTTCAAACCTGTGGGGAAACCGCCACCGCCACGTCCACGCAAACCTGATAATTTTATTTCTTGTATAACATCTTCGGGCTTCATTTCGGTCAAGCATTTTCCCAATGCTTCGTATCCACCACGAGAAATTGATTCATCTATATTTTCGGGATCAACGAAACCGCAGTTTCGCAATGCAATACGTATTTGTTTCTTGTAAAATCCCATGTGTTTCGAATCGCTAACATGCTCGTTGCTTTCGGGATCGGTATAAAGAAGGTTTGTAACCTTACGACCCTTTATAAGGTGTTCTTCAACAATAGTTCTAGCATCTTCGGGTTTTACTTGTGTATAGAAAGTGTTGTCGGGCATCATTTTTACAATGGGTCCTTTTTCGCAAAAGCCGAAACAACCTGTTGTGATTACCTGTACTTCGTCTTGCATGCCCTTTTCGGCAAGCACAGCTTTCAAATTTTCTACTATTTGAGCACTTTGAGAGGCTTTACATCCTGTACCGCCACACACAAGCACGTGCATCTTGTATTTTGCCATAAATATTCCTCCGTTTTGGTTTATTTATCAATAACTTCGTAGTTAACAGGAATAATACCGTCAACCATTTCGTTGTTTACAATGTATTTTTCAAAAATTTCGTCGGCCTTTTTGCTGTCTACGTGCCCAAAAACGAGAGGCTCTCTTCCGGGTACTTTAACCTCGATGGTAGGTTCGGCATGGCAGTATCCCATACATCCGGTTTGTGTAAACACCGCACGTATTTTCATAGCGTCAGCTTTTTCCATCATGTATTCCATTATTTGTTTGGCACCCGATGCGATTCCACAGGTGGCCATGGCTACTTTAATCTGAACCATTTCATCCTGATTGTTACTCTTTTCTCTAACATCAAGATTCGACTGAAACTTCTCGCGCATCGCTTTCAAGTCGGCTAAAGATTTTACTTTTGTCATGTGTAGTCTCCTTTATATTTGGATTATAACTAATTTCTATATTCTAATGCGTTTCTATTCAATATTACGGGGTGCAAAGATACAAAAAAATGGTAATCTAACAAATATATATAGAAAAAATTTTTTACACTCTTATTTTTCAATATATTACATTTTAACATTTGTGCATTATAACAATTTTTCTCTTTTAATTTTCTCTTTTAATTTCATAAAATACACCCTATATTTACAATATTGCAACCAAGTTTCAAAAATAAAATAGTACCTTTGCACCCGAAAAATAGAAGATTTTGACAATGGAAGAAGAACTGAAAAAATACAACATACGACCTACTGCAGTAAGGATAATGATTTACAAAAAAATAAAAGAACTCGACCATACTTTTTCGTTGTCGGATTTGGAAAAGTATTTCGACACGATTGGCAAAAGTTCACTGTTTCGCACCCTTACTGTGTTTGAAGAAAAAGGGCTCCTTCATTCGATGGAAGATGGTAGCGGACAACGAAAATACTGTTTTTGCAGCGGATGCCACCACCATGCCACGTGCAACCACATTCATTTCTATTGTCGTATCTGTGGCAAGAACTATTGCTTAAAAAATGTCACCATCCCCATCATACCTATACCCCACGGTTATATAAGAGAAGATTCGGACTATATGGTAAAAGGTATATGCTCGCAGTGTAGCAGCAAAATGAAAGTTGACGACATGTGTTCATGCTCACACTCATACTCGCAATGCAGCAACATTGATTAAAGTTTGGTTTTAATTTATTTGGTTTTTCACACATCTCTTTTGTTTATCTCCTTTGCCGTGTGAAAACCATGTTTATCAAATAGGGTTTTTAATTATTATAGGCACCGCAACAAAAAAAGCGGTGCTTTTCCGTAATACCCTAAAAGCATTTTACTATATAGCTGTTGGATGAATTAAATTCTTAGACCCTATTATCAACCGGTTCATAGTAGGGTGTCATGAGTGTGATGATATATTGTCAACCGGCAACCAATATATGGGTTCAAAAATACATCGGGATGTAAGTAAAATTTCATCGGGATGCAATTGCAACTACATCGGGATGTAAGTAAATTTACATCCCGATGTAGTTTACATGATATCATAAAGAAAAATATTTCAATCCGTTGATTGAATTAATCTATAGCATATTTGATAAGACGATAGGATTACCTAAAGAAAATGGCATATTGCACAATAGTAAGGGCTCTTATTTTAAAAATCTAAAGATTTTAATTCAACCAACGTTTCCTAATTACGTATTCCTAAAGTCTGTTTCCCAAACGTGACACCATCATATTTTTCCACTGGGCAAAGTCGCCCTCAATGATGTGCTTACGTGCTTCAGTTACAAGCCATAGATAAAAACTAAGGTTGTGAATGCTGGCAATTTGCATAGCCAATATTTCATTGGCTTTAAATAGGTGTCGCAAATAAGCCTTGGTATATAGGTGGTCCACATCGGCAGTACCGTTCTCATCGATAGGCGAAAAGTCGGTAGCCCATTTCTCGTTCTTCATGTTCATTATACCTTGCGAGGTAAAGAGCATTCCATTGCGTCCATTTCGTGTAGGCATCACACAGTCAAACATATCCACTCCCAACGCTATACCTTCCAATATATTTATAGGAGTACCCACACCCATAAGGTAACGGGGTTTATCCTTGGGCAATATGTCGCATACAAGCTCTGTAAGCTCGTACATCACATCCACCGGCTCACCTACCGAAAGGCCTCCAATGGCGTTGCCCTCACATTCCACCGAAGCAATCTTTTCAGCCGATTGTTTACGCAGATCGCGATATACACTACCCTGCACTATCGGAAACAAGGTTTGCGAATAGTCGTAAACGGGATCGGTTTCGCGAAAGCGTTTCACACAGCGGTCGAGCCAACCGTGGGTTATGTTCATCGACTTTTTGGCATAGTTATAATCGCACGGATACGGCGTACATTCATCAAAAGCCATTATAATGTCGCCACCTATCACACGCTGAATGTCCATCACCCGCTCGGGAGTAAACAAATGTTTAGACCCATCGATATGCGAACTAAACATCACCCCATCTTCTTTCAGTTTGCGGTTGTGTGAAAGCGAGTAAACTTGAAATCCACCACTGTCGGTAAGTATCGGTTTGTTCCAACCATTAAACTTTTGTAGTCCTCCGGCAGCCTGTAGCACATCCAATCCCGGGCGAAGGTAGAGGTGATAAGTGTTTCCCAAAATAATTTTGGCTTGAACCTCATCGGTAAGTTCACGCTGATGCACCGCTTTTACCGAGCCCACAGTGCCTACCGGCATAAAAATAGGGGTTGGTATTGTGCCGTGGTCTGTAGTTATTTCCCCGGCTCGAGCCTTGGTTTGTATATCCGTCTTTATTGCTTTAAACTTCATTTTCAAATAAGAATGTTAGTAACATCGTTGATAAATCACAACAAAATCGGATGCAAAGATACGAAGATTTCAGAAATATTTTTCTAACTTTGTAGTTTAAAATTATACATACTATGACTTTTTTTGGAATTATAATAGACACATTTACACTTGTTTTGCTGATAATATTAGCTGTCAATATTATCATACTTTTTCTATATTATGGGCTATTTTATCTGCGTATAGGCATCCGTAAAGAGAAAAAAAACGAAGAAAATGACGAAAATTTGCCTGGCGTATCGATTGTTTTGACTGTAAAAAACGAGGGTGAACAACTGAAAAAAAACTTGGAACACCTGTTGAAACAAAACTACCCAAACTTTGAGGTTATAGTAATAAACCACGTCTCGCGCGACCAAACCCGTTTCATACTACAAACCTACCAAGATAAATACCCCAACCTAAAAGTTGTAAACTTTTCGCAAGATGTAAATCTGTTTCAAGGCAAAAAATTCCCTCTATCCATCGGAATACAATCGGCAAAAAACGATATAATATTACTTACCGAATGTAACTGTATACCCAAAAGCCAATCGTGGGTAAAAGAGGTGGCCGAACAATTTGACGATAACACTCAATGTGTGTTGGGCTACTCCAACGTGAAAACAAAAAAATCGTTGCTCAACGCATTCGTCCAATACGACAACCTAAGCTACAACGCCTCTATGTTTGGCTTTGCAATGCTTGGCATGCCATACACCGGCTGTGGCAAAAACTTGGCCTACCGCCGCTCGTTCTTCTTCCAAAAAGGTGGCTTCATAAACCACTACCATTTACCTTTTGGCGACGACGACATATTTATAAACGAAAACAGCACTCGAAAAAATACCAATATATGCCTAAATAATAGCTCGTTCATAAACTGCCAACTCAAAAAAACAAGAAAAGCATGGCTGCAAGAAAAAGCAAAACGAATGTCTACTCAACGGTATTATCCTTTGAAGAACAAGCTGCTGTTGTCGTTATATCCAATAAGTGTGGTGCTATTTTATGCATCATTGGCAATGCTTTTGATTATGAACTTCGACCCTATAACATCCATATTATGCCAAACATTAATAGGCATAGGCATATTAAAGTTGGGATGGCAGATTTTCACTTTCTATAAGATGGAACGTCGACTCGAAGGCAGCAACATTGCGTTTTTTTCTCCTTTTTTTGAAGTATATTTCATAGCAATGAATACTATAATGTATTTATTTTCGTTACGAAAAAAAATGAAACGATGGAAACAGTAAACCCACAACTAACAGACAAGGCCATTAGAGACTACAAGTTGGTATGCTTGGCTCGCGAAAAAGGTGACGAAAGAGCATTCTCCGACTTACTGAAGCTATACAGAGAACCTCTGTATCTTATGCTACTAAAGATGACCAACGACCCTGTTGAAGCCGACGATTTGACTATCGAAGCCTTCAGCAAGGCTTTCCGTTCGTTGCACCTATATTCGCCAACCCATGCTTTCAGCACTTGGCTATTTACCATCGCTTCCAACAATTGTATAGACTTCATAAGAAAAAAACGCCTAAACACCATATCTATCAACAACGTTTACAACAACGAGGAGGAGGAAAAATCCGAAATGCAAATAGCCTCGTCCAACCCTACTCCCGAAGAAGAAGTGATAACCGAACAACGCATAAAAATAATGCGTCAGGCTGTGCAACTACTAAAACCTCGCTACAGAAGACTTGTGGAGATGAGGTATTTCGAAGAACTATCGTACGACGAAATATCGGAAAAAATGAACCTCCCCTTGGGAACAGTAAAAGCACAATTGTTCAGAGCTCGCGACCTGCTGTACAATATACTTAAAGACAGAAAAGATCTTATATAACTTCCACAGACATGAACATCAAAACATTTGTGGCAACACTGCTAACGGCGTTGCTATGTACGTTGCAACATAATGCCACGGCACAATCAGACAGCAACAACGAACCCTTCGACTTTGTAGGTCTATCGGTATTCATTGATGCAGGAGCAACACTGCCCAGCAACCATACTGCCGCCTTCTACAACGGCCGCCAAGGCAACCAAAACACCATAGACCGCATACTTTACAGCGAAATGTATGGCTACGACATTTGGCGTAACCTTGTCGACTTGGAACTAATATCACCATCGGCAATACCATCGTATCGCGAACTGGAAATAGTAGAACCGGCATCAACACAATATTCGATTTCTATGCAGCTGGGACTAGGTTTTAGGTACGACTTCGTGAAACGCTTTGGAATGATAGCCCGTTTCGACTACCTAAAGCTAACGGCCAAGGGAATATTCAACCTCTCGAGCGGTGCACCGTCGTCCATACTTAGCAACCGCGACCAATACATACCCTGCGGAATATACGGCACCGAAACTCGTACATATATCGACTTGGGACTATTTAAAAGTTTCGCCATAAGCGACAACCTACGGTTTGTACTCGACTTTGGCCTAAACATCAACAGTACCAAGGTGCTTACAAACTCGATGGAGATTGGAGGCAAAGAGTATAGCATACTTGACGTGTGGAACGGCAATTCGCCAAACATGGGTATGCAAGCCTACGAGTACTACCAATCCGGCATAGGCTACGGCTTGTTTATATCGCCCAACATCGAATATATACTTCCAAACGCCATGGGTGTAGATTTAGGCTTTTCGTTCTATTACACAAAAATAAATATCCCGGGCTACGAGGCTTTTGCACCTCAGTATACAGTGTATATCCGCTTTCTTACCAACAAATTCTGACATGATTGAATTTAAAGAATTATCGGCCGACAACCTCGGCTTTGCCCAGAATGTATTCGAAACATCGTTTCCTATCGACGAACGCCCACTGTTCGACACCATCCTCCACGCCCGAAACAAAACAATATTTCACTTCAACGTGGTGTATCTCAACGGCAATCCTGTGGGAATATTCAGCTATTGGACTTTCGACAAATTTGCATACGTCGAGCATTTTGCCGTTGGCGAACAATACCGCAACAACGGCATGGGCCAAAGGATAATGAAACATTTTCTGTTGCACATACCCCAAGTGGTGCTGGAGGTAGAGATGCCCACCACCGCCATGGCACAACGCCGCATAGAGTTTTACAAACGGATGGGCTTTACCACCAACCCCTACAGCTATAGCCAACCCTCGTATCACAACGACGGCAACTCGCTGCCAATGATTATAATGTCGCTCTCTCCACTATCGGCCTCCACCTTTGCCGAAGTGAAACAATGCCTATACTCCGAAGTATATCACGCCGAATGCATTGCGGAAAACAACTAGTTATTCCTTCGCCGGCTAAGGCAACAAAGTATTAAGGCAACTTCTAAAAACTCCACGTTCTATTAAATATCATCTTGAAATAAAAGGTTCAAAGAATTCTTTTTATTACTCCGAAACGTGTAATCTTTAGAAGTTGCCTTTAATTGCAATACTTGTATTTTGTCAATTATTAATACTCTGATTTCAGTTAGTGATAGCCAAAAGCCAAATCTATAATGTTGATATTCTGTATGTTTTCTTTCGAACTGCGAAAGAAAAGTTTTCGAGAGAGAGAACAGCAATGTTCGATTGAAATATTGAAAGGGCGTTGCTTTGCCGAGAGCGGTTTATTATGGCTAAACATGCCGCCTTCGGCGAGCATGGATGCCGACGTGCTGAAAGGGTGGATGCCGACGTGCTGAAAAGGTGGTGAACGACGTTCGAAAAGGGTGGTCTGCAAATGCCATGAGCGAATATTCCTCATGCCATGAGTAGA
>JAFWBF010000070.1 GCA_017507285.1 Bacteroidales bacterium
AAAGAAGGTGGAAACCTATTTGTGATTGCCCTAACAAAATGCGACGAAAAGAAGACTTTACTCCTTTGCAGTAAAGAAGAAAAAGAATTTGAAGAAGAATAAAATAAGTTATTAATGCAGAAAAACAAAATGAGCTTCGGCAATGTCGAAGCTCATTTTGTTTACGTTTTTATAGTTAAAACATGTATAGAATTACACGGTTCTTTTGCTACTTACAAAAAGGAATTCAAAAGCCAACATAAAAGCCGACGAGACAATGGTGGTAAGTAATGTTCGAATAATAACATTGTAAAAATCGTAAAAACAAAAGGCCTCTATGGTATAATACGAAAGACAATATATAAATGTAAGTATCAGCATAAAGAAAATATAGGTAGAAAAAGCTACCGACTTTACACTCGGATTTTCTATCTCAGAATTGTCATCTTTGGTCAATATTCTGTTGGCAAACAATATTCTTGCAAATCCAACAAGAGTAGCCGAAAAAGCATGGAAGCCCAAACTACAAGAAAATATATCAACAACAAGTCCTGAAATGAACGAAAGAAACAAAAGAAATACTTTGTTCATATTGGTAGGAAGCATTAACACAAATAGTATATATACAAACGTATTGGCATAACCACCAAGATATATATTATTCATCACTGATATTTGCAAAAAAATCAGCACTACAAAACGTATTATATTTTTTGAAATTATATTATTCATTGCTTTCTGTAAGATTGGTTGTTTCAAGAAGTTTTTGTTGCTCTTCTTTGTATATATTGTTTATTATATAGACAAAGTCCAATTTATTAAAGTCTGTTGCAAATTTTATCCTTACTGTATAAAAACCACTTCCGTGTTCTTCATAAAAACTTTGTATGTAACCCACCGGAATTCCTTCGGGAAAACTTTTAGAAAAACCACTGGTTATAACCGTATCGTTGGTATATAGCTTGTGGGTGGTTGGTATATCGGTCAGTGTTCCATAGCGATAATCTTTGGTATCCCATGTCAAAGAACCCGATACGCCTGTACGTTTTATACGGATACTGTTTCGGCTATTGCTATGCAATATCGACATAATAGTGGAAAAATTTGGAGTTGTATTTACCACCACACCCACTATACCTTGCGACGAAACCACAGCCATATCCGGATGTATTCCATGCAGATAACCCTTGTTTATCATTATATAATTATTGCTGGTGTGCCATGTATTGCGTATAACTTGGGCTTCGGTATATTGATATTGTTGCTTATATACAGTGTCGTTTATTTCAAATATTTTTTTGTTGTATTGTATATACGAACTTGCAATTTGCTGTCTCAAGCGTGCGTTTTCTTCGGCAAGGTGTTTATTGGTTTCTACCAAATTGAAGTACTGTTTCACGCTCTTTGTTTTGTCATACCAGCCACCGGCTATGGTGTTGCCCCACGAAAGAATAATAGAACCTTGATAATAAGTTGTTTTGTATATCAGCACTATCGAGAGCGTTTGCAAAAGTATGAATATAAATACGTAGCTATATTTTCGTATAAAGTTGAAAAGGTTCTGCATTTGTGCCTATTTATTGGTTTAAAAACAATTGTATATTTATCTTTGCTTCATCCACAGCCTGTTCGAGTACATCATTGACTACCGTTAGATCAAATTTGGTGGAATGTTGTAGTTCGAGCGACGAACGCGACAAACGCTTTTGTATAGCCTCTTCCGTCTCTGTGTTGCGTATTCTGAGGCGCTGTTCCAAAACTTCTATACTTGGTGGCATCACAAATATCGACAGTGCTTTGCTTCCAAAATATTCCTTCAAACGCATACCCCCCAACACATCAACATCAAAAACCACTATCTTGCCATTGCCCCATATCCGTTCAATCTCCGATTTCAACGTTCCATAGCATGTGCCGGCATATACCTCTTCCCATTCCAAAAACAAGTCGTTTTTCACTTTTTCATCAAACAACTCCTTGGTCAAAAAATAATAATCCTGCCCATCTACTTCGCCGGCTCTTGCCTGCCTGGATGTAGCAGAAATAGAAAACTCAAACTCAGGAAAGTAAGTAAGTAAACGTTTAATTATCGTAGTTTTTCCCGACCCCGAAGGAGCCGAGAATATAATTACCTTATTGTTTCTGCCGTCGGTGTTCATGATATGCTATTTAAATTTGCGTTCAAAAATCTTTATAAACGATTGTACTGCCAGCGATTCTTTGTCCCATTTATACTCCTCTTCCACTGTGCGGAGGTATTCCAATGCTTCTTGGGTATCATTGATTTTGTTCAAACGAAGTATAAAATCATTATAAGCCTTCATATTTTTACCAAAAAGATCGCTCATAAACAAAATCTTGTCGTTTATACCAATAATTGCTCTAAGGTCATCGACACGACGCTTTTGAGGCTCGCGCTCGTGAGCTACTTCAAACAATATCTTTTCTTTTTCCTTCGATTCTTGGAATTTATCGGCCAAAGTTTTCACTGTAACTCCCGAAAAACGATCCACCTGCTCGGCTGCACGAGTTACGCTGTTCGACTTCAAATAATCAAACAATGATGTTTGTCGGTTTTCGTCATGCATCTCTTCCACCCTTGGTACCGAAACAGTAGGCTTAGGCTGTTCCACTTTTTGGGGAGCAGGTTCTTGAGCCACTATTGGAGTAGGCTCGATAACCTGTTGAGCTATAGGAGCCTGTTCAGCCGGTTTAGTTTCAATCTTAACTTCTTTTTCCAGCTCTACAGCAGCTTCTTGCATTGGCTCTCTTTTTGGTTGTAGCGGAGCAACCGGTTCTTTGCTTTGGGCAGCAGGCTGTTCTACTATGGGCTGATCGTATTCAACAGTTTCAAATTCTATTATTCTAGTCGAAGCCAAAATATCATCGTTGGCAATCTCTTGCAGTATGGTTTCGTTTCTCATCAGTGTTTCGAATGCAGTATCCGAATTATCATCCTCCTTATCCAAAACAATTTGTTCCTCTTCTTTTTCTACAACTTCCGCCTCCTCGGTTTTTGTTTCTTCCACCACAGGTTCAGCCGTCGCTTGTTTTGGCGTTTCGATTGTCGCTTGCTCAAGCGGCTCTTCAGCAACATCTGTTGCCGATAGCATAGCGGTGGCAACAATTTCTGCGGTGGCAACAATTTCTTGGGCTTTGGTTTCCACCTCGGCTTCGTGTTGCTCATGCAACGTGTTTACCACAATATGACTGCCGGGAATTTCCAAACCAATATTAACCTTACTAAGCTCCAAAACATTGGTATAGAAGTTCCTTATCGATTCCAACAGAATATCTATCTCTATTTGGGGTATCTTTTCGTCGTACTTCTGAATACGCTCCACATTTTCTGAAATAGATTGTACAAATGTCGCTAAATTTGCTTTTATTTGATTCATATTTATTAAATAAACAAGTTACAAACACATTAATCCTGAAACTTATAGATTTCGAGACGATACACACTTTCGGATATAACTGTTTATCAGAACAATAAACGAAAACACCGCCTCAAAATCGAAAGGTAAAATTACATTATATTTTTATATCGGCGTACAAATCCGGGATAAAGTTATTAGCAAACTAAGTTAATAACTCTTCCTTTGGCTATATTTCAATGTTTATCAATACAATAAATCCTTATCTTTTTGTTACGATATTAGATAATCAGAGTTTTTCCGATGCCAAGTTTTCATTTCGTTTCTGCCCAAATGTAAACAGTCTTTAGCTTTGATTTGAAATATAGGCAATGAACCTGCTTAAGGCAAAACATTGCTTTTATTATCAAAATATCTTATACAAAAAAGGCATTATTGCTCTACTAAATCCTGTATATTCCATAGAAAAAGTTACTCTCACTACTAATATTTCTTTATCCCAAGATTTGGGACAAATATTCCAAAGTTTGGAATATTTATTTCAAAGTTTGAAATATTTGTCCCAAAGTTTGGAATATTATTTTGCTATGGAATATAAGAAGTTTTGCAGTGGTAGAGCAAACTTTTCAAAAGGGAATAACAATAATATATCTCCGTCCTAATCTCACACAATTGCGGTATAACAGTCAAAAGTGCCATACCACAGGATCAAAACTATAGCACTTTTGATGTATAAACCATAGGGTTACAATACACAAGTAGGCCACTTGCAAAATGCAAATCTTAGAAATAGTTAAACAACTGATTAACAAAAGTATTTAGATTCGACATAAAAAAAATCAAATACCTTTTGACAAATTAAAATATAATTAGTATCTTTGTTACAAGTAAGAAACTTATATATATATATATATTACTAATAAACAAATAAATATAACAATAAAATAGCAAAACCATGAAGAAAAATTTTTTTAAGGCAGCGATATTATTATTCGCAAGCCTATTGACAGCAAACGGTGCAATGGCACAAAATGAAAAGAAAAATGCCTTTGTTGTAGAGGCAGGTATCGGTGTAAATAAGTATTTCAACTTTCCTCCATTGTCGCCTATAGCTGGCAGCAACGATAAAACATATTTGGCTCCCACCGAAATAATAATGGCAGGATACCGAATAAATAAGGTAATGTTTGCAGCTCAGTACCAATTAACAAACACTTATTTTGCCAATCATCGAGAAGTTCCCGATATATCCGAACCAGTAGAAGCTAGAGGTTTATGCCATCAAACAATACTATTGACAGGACGATGGTACGAAAGCATTATAAATTCGATAGAAATATATGGAGGTTTAAAATTTGGCTTATCCATAATGTACAATACAGGAGGAATTTATCTTACGGATTATACCTTATTCTCCAATAGATATGGCTTTGTTGAGGAATTTGAAATAGGTCTAAATTGGAAAATGACAAACTATTCCTATATGGGTATAAGAGCGGGCATAGCTCCTTGGTCTATAAACTTTGGCCAAAACAGCCCTGGAAATGATAAGATATTTTCTAGCTACAACATATCTATATCATACGCCTTTAAATTCTAAAATATGTAGCAACTTAGTCTGATAAATAAAAAGAAGTTCTTGCAAATGGTATTATTTGCAAGAACTTCTTTTTATTATATAAACGCATGTGCTGCTTGGTAGCCTTGATTATAAAGGTCTAGCAATTTGGATGTATCTTTCTCCATGCGGCTTACAGTGATAGGCTGCGTTGGGCGGATAACTATCAGTTCGCCTCTATCTTCCAGTTCTTCTACCATTGCTATCTGCCGGTTATACATCATATTGCGACTGGCAATGGCTTGTCTCAACTCGGGATATTTGCAATAAAAAAATGGGGGTATCTTCGAGATTTTATCTTCTTTGCGATAACCTTTGTTTCGGGTAAGTACTACCACATTGTTGTTATAACCAAGTTCACGAGCACGCAATAATGGTATGCTGTCGGTAATACCACCATCAAGCATAGGCGTGCCATCCACGTATGCTATAGGGCATACAAAGGGCAAACTGCTGGAGGCTTTCACTATCTCTATTATTCTATGTGGATTATATTTCTCGTTGTAATAGCAAGGTTTGCCCGTGTAGCAATTGGTCGTTACCATCTCGTACTCTTCGGTACACTTGGCATAAGCAGCGTAATCGTAAGGTATTATACGTTCGGGAAATTCGTGAAACATCAAGTCGAAGTCCATTATATTTCCTTTTGTTATAAGATGCTTGACACCTATAAAGTGGTACTTATCCAGCATATCAATGTTGCTATATTTGGCCCTTCCACGTTGGCCGGACATATACGAAAGTCCATTGCATGCACCAGCACTTACACCTATAGTGTAGGGAAAACGTATGCCATGATCCATAAAGCAGTCCAATACACCGCTGGTAAACACACCTCGCATCCCACCTCCCTCTAATATCAATCCCGACTGTGGGGTAATTGTTATCTTATTCATAGGTAATGGTTTTTGTATAGTTTAATTCTCTACTTCTAGCAAGAAACTTACGGGACGGAAACCATCATTACATGAAAGCATCGCCGAATGAGGGTCTTTCATCCATCCGTCGAAGAAGTTACCTCCACCACAGGCCAGCACTTCCACAAAAGGCTGCAGAGTTTGCCAAGCACTATCGCAGAAACCGTCGGGCTTGTTACCACCAATTACTCGGAAGGTTTGCCCCACCTTTATATCACAAGTGTGGCTTATCGGATTTTCATACTTCTGCATAAGGTCGGGATATTCGGTCTTGCGTATGGCAGTAATCTTTATTGTCTTAATCATAGGTAAGAGTATCTAAAAAGAAAGCTGCCTATTTGGCAGCTTCCATATATTGTTCTAATAAACGTTGTACATATTTGCCAAACACATCAAACTCGATGTTTACCACCGTTCCTTTTTGAAAGTTGTGGAAATTGGTTACTTGGTGAGTGTAGGGTATTATGGCCACCGAAAACATACCTCGTTCCGAATCTACCACCGTTAGGCTTACTCCGTTGATGGATATCGAACCTTTTGGCACTGTAATATTCTTATTCTTGTTGAAGTCGTATTCGAAATAATAACGCCAGCTACCGTTTTCGTCTACCACATTGATACAGGTAGCAGTTTGGTCTACATGGCCTTGCACTATATGTCCGTCAAAACGACCGTCCATACGCATGGAGCGTTCCACGTTTACTTCGGTGCCTACTTCCCATGTGCTTAAGTTGGTCTTAAGCATAGTTTCGTCCATGGCGGTAACTACATATTGTTTCTTTTCCTTGTCTACACTTACCACAGTAAGGCAGCAACCGTCATGTGCCATGCTTTGGTCTATAGCCAATTCGTCGGCAAAGTCCACTTCCAAAGTGAAATGAAAGTTGGTTTTGTCTTGTTCTATCTTTACAACCTTAGCGGTTTTTTCTACTATTCCTGTAAACATATCTGTATATATTTATTGTATATTGTGTAATACTATAAGTTCTGTTGATAATAGTCGAACATTTTCTTGTAGAGGTGTACTCTGTCGGCACCACGCACGTTGTGTGGATGATGAGGATATACAAAGTAGTCAACAAGTTTGCCCGACTTTATACAAGCGTCGATAAATTCAAGCGAATGTTGCCATACCACAGTTGGGTCTTCGGCTCCGTGGATTACTAACAAACGACCATCCAAGTTGTTTGCCTTACCAATCAAACTTGTGTTTTTGTATCCTTCTGGATTTTCTTGAGGGGTATCCATATAACGTTCGCCATACATCACTTCGTACCATTTCCAATCTATAACCGGACCACCTGCACAACCTACTTTAAACACATCGGGGTGGGTAAGTTTAAGGCTTATGGTCATAAATCCACCATAGCTCCATCCTTCCACACCTATGCGGTTGGGGTCTACATAAGGCAATGTTTTTAGAAAATCCACGCCCTTCATCTGGTCGGCCATTTCGGCTACTCCAAGGTTGCGGTGTATTATACTTTCAAACTCAAAACCACGGTTGTCGGTACCACGATTGTCCACCGTGAACACTACATAACCTTGTTGAGCCAAGAACAGGAAGTATAGGTTGGCACCAGCCAACCAGCTTTCAGTTACCATTTGCGAGTGTGGTCCGCCATATACATATACAAGTACGGGGTGTTTCTTACCATCATTGTAGTTGATGGGTTTGATAAGGCGATAACATAAATCGCTAACACCGTCGGCCGACTTAATGGTTCCTACTTCTATTTCGGGCATCTTATATTTGGCCATTGGGTTGGGCGATGTGTGTATCTCTCTGATGGTTTTGCCTTTGCCCGACACCAATAGTGCTTGATAGGGCACTGTGGTACTACTATACATATCGATAAACATATCGCCTTTGGCATTGGCTATTATGCTATGGGTGCCTTTGGCGGTAGTTATGCGTGCAACATCACCTGTTTTGATATCTACACTATAGGCCGCACGTTCCATAGGGTTCTCTATGTTGGAATAGAAAAACACCTTTTCGGCTTTGGCATCAAAACCTATTATGGATTGTACCTCGTAGTCGCCTTTAGTAACTTGCTTGATAAGGTTACCTTCTATGTCGTATAAATAGATGTGTTTGTATCCATCACGCTGACTAAGCCACAAAAACTTATTGGCATCGTTTGGCATAAACAATAAACCTTCGGTAGGTTCTACATAGCGGTCGTTCTTTTCTTCGAACAGTACTTTATCCAAAGCACCTGTTTCGGCATTGTAGCGCTCTAGCCACATGTGGTTTTGTTCACGATTTATCTTGGCTATGTATATGTACTTTTCGTTGGGGCTCCAACTTACATTGGTCAAATAGTTCTCGCGCTCGGTTACAGAGGTATCCCTGCGTGATTTAAGATAAATAGTTTCATCGTTAAGGGTATTGTAAACACCTACTTCCACCTCGTGGCTTTTCATTCCGGCCATAGGATAAGTTTCCGGAACAAGGGTTGCAGTTCTTGCAGCTGTGTTTACTATTGGATAGTCGGTTACCATACTTTGGTCCATTCTATAGAATGCCAATAGGTTACCCTTTGGCGACCAGAATGTTCCTTTTTCTATTCCAAATTCGTTGCGGTGAACCGATTGACCAAATACCACACCGCTGTTTTCATCACTAAATTTCTTCTCTTTCTTACCAGCCACCACATATAGGTCGTTACCTTTGGTGTAGGCATACTGGTATGTTGCCTGGTTTATGTCAATGTTTTCAGCATCAGTGGGGTACTCCATTGGATTAGAGATGGTATTTGACTTTAGGTTGTAAACATACATCTTGCCTTTGGAGTAGAACATAAACTCGCGGTCGCTGATGAATGATATGTTAGGAAAATACGAAAGCATCTTGCCACCTACTACCAGCATAGCTTTGTTTAGTTGCTCCAATGTAAGCAATGGTTTTTCCGATTTTCTGTTGGCACT
>JAFWBF010000071.1 GCA_017507285.1 Bacteroidales bacterium
CTTTCAGCCGCAACGAACAAGGCAAATACATAATAGATGTAGAAAAAGCCAAAGAAGCCATGAAAACTTGGTCGGCAATGATACTTGAAATAGAAGGTGAAGGCGATTACGACCGTGCTAAAGAATATGCAGCCCAAAACGGTAACATACGCCCAAGCCTACAAAAAGACCTTGACATAATAGCCGGAGCCAACATCCCTGTTGACATCCGTTGCGAACAAGGTATCGAAGTATTGGGATTGTAATCAATGATCTTTAATAGCTATATGAATAATTTACAAAAATAGAGACACGAGTTGATCGTGCCTCTATTTTTCAATCAATACGTCATCACTAAAAATATTAATCATGGTATAATGTAAAACTCATCTTTCAGCATACCCAAAGTTGGAAACACATCTGAATATCAAAATTAGAATATTGTTTGTTTTACACACCCCAAAACCACATACTGCAAAGAACTAGATGATGAAAAATCTCACACATCAGCAACCTTCCCTAATATGCAGTTTATACTAGTAACAACCAAACTAATACAAGCTCAAAGTCAGTTGTAAAACAACCCTTATTGTAAATCGGTTCATAAAACAATCCTCTATCAAATTATAGCCTTTTTCTGTCTATAATCTTATAGGGAGAAAAACGGAGCAAAACGTATAACCGACTGATATATGTGATTGGTTTATGCTATAATTATTAAAGGAGTAACAAAATGGCAACAGAAATTTCCAAAAAAAACAATTTCACCGCATATTATTATATATCTTATTTAGCTTTTCCATTGCTTCCATCTTTTTCTTGTCTGTAATTTTGGCATATATTTCGGTTGTTTCTATTCTGCTATGTCCCAAAAACTCTTTCACTATTTCTAGCGGAACACTAGCATCACTAAGTAACAAAGTTGCAAAACTATGACGTGCAGTATGAAACGATACATTTTTGTTTATACCTGCGTTTAGAGCCCATTTCTTTATCATTTTGTTTATGTAGCCATTATCGGGTACAACAAATACATTGTCATTATCGTTCGAATTGCCTTTGGAGGGAATATATTTCATTGCTATCTCTTGTATCGGAATAATAAGGGGACGTTTGGTTTTTTGCACTATTATACTTATTACTCCTCCATTGTCAAAATAAGTTATGTTTTTCCACTTCAGATTTTTGATGTCGCTATATCGCAAACCACAGAAGCAACTAAACAGAAAAAGTTTCTTTATATTATCTGATTTGCAGGGAAATGGAGTATTTTCCAATAGCTTCAATTCTTCTTTGGCAAGAAAACATCGTTCACTCTGATGCGTTTTCACTCTTTCCTCTGGATCCAGCTTTTTGATAGGATTGTAAGAAATAACATCTTCTCTAACAGCCATGTTAAATGCAGCATTCAAGGTATTTAGATAGCAACGTATTGTGGAATTTTTCAATCCATTGTTTTTTACCGACCTTAATGTTTTCATAAAGGAGATAAAATCAAGTATATAACTCTTGTTTACTTCTCTAATATATATACCGGAACTGTCATATTTTTTCAAAAGACATATAACCCTTTTTATCGAAAAATAAATACTCTTACTTATTCCCTTCTTTTTCTTATTTTCAGCATATTGCTCCAACCAGTCGCTAAGAAGAATTTTCGATTTTCGTGCTACATTTAAGCCTGCCTCGCTGGTTATCAATTCTATAGTTCGTTGTGCCTTTATGCTATTGGCTATTTCCCACACCGCCTTATTGTATTTGCGAGCTTCTTTGTCATTTTTCTTTTCCGGGATAAGATATAGTTTCAGAAATTCATATTCCCGATGACCATTACGATAAAGATCTAAATATAAACTTTTGCTTCCATCCGATAATTCTTTCTCTCGTATTCGAATTATCTCTTTGTAGTTAATTAGTTTTTTCATAGTGTTTTATGTATTGTGTTTTATTGTATCTTAATTTGTTAATATACAAAACTCTTGGCTAATACAAGCAGTTTGTGTATAAATAAATTCTGTAATATGATATAAATACTTATGTTTTGGTGAATTATTTGTCTGTACAATATGGTCCAGACATTCGGTATTAAAATTTGAGCATTGATTGATGATATATTGTAAAACTGTTCACACCCTACTACCAAACTATTCATATCCGGGTGTGCAGAGCCAATACAGTATGTCAAAAATCTTAGACTGTCTATCTTATTATATGTGTGTATTATAATCGAAGTGTGTATATGACCTTTCTTTGTTGTAAATATCAATTACGATGCAGTTGATTTTTCCTCACGATGTAGTTTGAGCTAGATCGTGAGGAAGATAAATCTTCCTCACGATGAAAATTTACAGCATTCATGCTATTGATTTTTGAAGTTGTCTGAAAATTCAGTATCAATGATGAAAACTACATTTATTTATCAGATTTTTGGATTCATTTTATCATTAATCGACAAAAAAAACAAGAATTGAAATATATTTATTAGGTTGTATTAGATTGTAAAATAGCCGATTGACGAGTTGCAGTTCGTTTTTAACAAATTTATTTTTCTTTATTAGAAATAAAATGTGTAACTTTGCTCCGTTTTTCTCCCTATAATATGGGGAGGGTGTTAGTTAATTATAGTATTAATAAAAATGATTTTATCATGAAAAAAATCTTATTGAATTTGTTATTTGCGGCTCTTATGGTGCCGTGGGTAACGCAGGGACAAACCCCAACACCGGCAACCCTGCCTTACTCTTGTGGGTTTGAAGATGACACAGAAAATGCAGCGTGGACCATTGTAAATGGTTCGGCAACCAACAAGTTCTTTATTGGTTCGGCAACCAATAATGGTGGAACTAAAGCATTGTACATTTCTAACACAAATGGTTCAACCAATGCTTATAGCAATAGTTCGGCGGGTTACGCTTACGCTTACCGCGAAATTTCAATTGCAACACCAGGTTCTTTTACTTTCCAATTCGATTGGAAAGCTGATGGAGAAAGTAGTTTGGACTACATAAGAGCGTTCTTGGTTCCATCTACAGCCACTGATACACTTATTCCTTGTGCATCAGGATCAACATCTCATACTGGTATAACAACAACGGGACTTCGTTCGGGTTGGATTGCTATTGATGGAGCTTCTTACAAGAATAGTTCCTCAAGCTGGCAAACTTTCACAACGGCAGAAATACCTCTTGTGGCTGGAACTTATAAATTAGTTTTCTATTGGAGAAACGATGGTTCTGTAGGCACTAATCCTCCAGCAGCAATTGATAATGTTGTTATCAATAATATTTCATGTTCTAAACCTACAAACTTAGTAGTGTCTAATATATTAATAGATGGTGCTACTGTATCTTGGACTGAAGCAGGTACTGCTACTCAATGGATTGTAGAGTATGATACTGCTGGTTTTACATTAGGAACTGGTATTTCTCAATTGCTTACTAGTGATACTCTTGTAATTACTGGTCTTGAACCAAACACTCCTTATGATGTTTATGTGCGTGCATATTGTGGTGTTAGTGATTCAAGTACATGGTTAAAAGGTGATTTCCGCACTAAATGTCTTCCTTACACTGAAGATATGTTGCCTTATACTGAAACTTTCGAAGCTTATTCTGCTTCCTCTTCTATAACATCAACAATTAATCCTTGTTGGACTCGTTGGAGTAATTCTACTTCTACTACTACTATCTATCCTTATATTTCTACAGTAACATCCAATGGTGCGTCGGATAAGGTTATGTATATGTATGGTACTACTTCTATCCGTAGCGTATTGGCTTTGCCTGCTTTTGATTTAGACCTTTCTACATTGCAAGTAGAGTTTGATCTTGTTCGTACTTCTACATCGGCTATCAGCCCTCTATTGGTAGGGGTAATGTCCGATCCTGAAGATCTTTCTACATTCGATACTTTGGCTATCGTTACTTGTTCACGCCAAAGCACATGGGAAAGATTTGAAATTCCTTTGGCAAGCTATACCGGTAGCGGTACTTATATTGCATTTGTAACTCCTCAAGGTGAGGCTTCATATAACTATATTGACGATATTACAGTAACTAGTATTTCGGAATGTGCTACTCCTATAAATGTAGTAGCTTCTAATATTTCTCTTAACGGTGCTGATATCACATGGACTGATCCGGCAGGTGAAGCATGGATTGTAGAATATGGTCCTGCCGGTTTTGCCAGAGGTACTGGATATATGGAAAATGTTTCATCGGCTACCTTTACTTTGACTAATCTTACTCCATCTACAGGATATGATGTATATGTTCGTACAGAATGTCCTGATGATACTAGTGCTTATTCTGCAGTTTGTTCGTTCCGTACTCCTTGTGATGCTTACATGAACGTTCCTTTCTTTGATAATTTTGACAGCTATGGTTTTGGTACTAATATAAGACCGGAATGTTGGACTTACGAAGGTTATTCAACTTCGTATCCTCAAATATCAGCATCTCAAAAATATTCCGGAGTTGCTTCTATCTATATGTATTGCTACAGATCTAGTACGACTCCTAATGCTACAACTTATTTGATGTCTCCTGAAATTGATGTAACTGCTACTCCTATCCAAACATTGGAAACTTCTTTCCGTATGTTGGCTTCTAGTTTCGGATCAAGCTATCCTAATACCATAGTAGTAGGTGTGGTAAGCGATACATCTGATGTATTGGGTTCTTTCTATCCTATCGATACTGTAACTTCTACAGTTGGTTCTACTTGGGAAGAATTTGAAGTATCTTTTGCCAACTATCCTACTGATGGCAATGGTAGATGGATATTGTTCGCTTCTCGTCCTATATCTACTTCTACTTCGGGATACAACTATACTTATATCGACGATCTTAAGATTGATTTGATTCCTTCTTGTGCAAGACCTCGCAGTTTGGAAAACATAAGAACTACTTCTTCGTCGTTGACAGTACAATGGACTGACCAAGATCCAGACCATACTACTTGGGAAGTGGCTTACGGCCTTTCCGGTTTTAACCCAGATGATATTGTGGATCCTGAAACTGCTACAATTGTACCAAATATTTCTGACGATACATTATTGGTTGAAAACTTGGTAGCCGGTACATTATATGATTTTTATGTTCGTACTGATTGCGGTGGCGATGTTAGTAACTGGAGAGGTCCTATAAGTGCCAGCCCCGGTGCTTACAATGTACCTAGAACCGGTATTGACTCTATACGTGTTTGCGGTGCTACCTTGTATGACGATGGTGGTGCTGGAGGCCAATACAGCAACAACTGTAGCGGTATGATGATTGTTTATCCATCTTCTCAAGATTCTTTGATGGCTGTTGTTGCCGGTACTTATTCTGGTGAGTCTTGTTGTGACTATTTGAAGATTTATGATGGTGTAGGTACTTTCGGTACTTTGCTTTTCAGCGGTATGGGTAGTGCTAATATTACTGATACTATTAAATCTACAACCGGTCCGTTGACTATCCAATTCACTTCCGATGGTAGTAATATAGGAAATGGTTTCCAATTAAGATTGGCTTGTATTGAGGCTCCTGCTTGTCCGATGATTCTAGATGTTGAAGTTAGCAATATTACAGGTCGTTCGGCTTATCTAACTTGGGATTATTCTAGTGTTGCTATTAATGAACCTTCTTCGTTTGAATTGGAAGTGGTTCAAGATGGTGTTGTAGTTGATGTTTATACAGCTACTGAACCTTATTTCTTGGTGCCTAGCCTTGATCCTTTAACAGGATACACTGTTCGCGTAAAAGCTTTGTGCGATGCTGATGGTAGCGAAGGCCTTATGGATAGCATTACTTTCGAAACTAAATGTTTGGCAGGTGGTGAAATAGAATTTAGTGGTGGAACTGAAACTAGCCAATACTATTTGCCATTAAACAACTTCTATAACAATAGTTATACTCAACAATTGATATTGGCAAGCGAAATGAATGGTGCTACTGCAATTCGTAACATTTCTTTCGAATATGCTTACTCTTCGCCAATGGCAGATAAAAATGGCGTGAAGATATATATTGGACATACTACTTCGTCTACATTGACTTCTTGGATACCTACCACTACTCACCAATTGGTATATAACGGTGATTTGAACTGTGTTCAAGGATGGAACGAATTTGATTTCATTAATGATTTCAACTACAATGGAACTGATAATATAGTTATAACTGTTGTGGATACATCTGGAGGTTATGACGGATCTTCGTACACATTCAAAGCTCACTCTGCTACAGGAAAAGCTCTATACTATCAAACAGATAGCTCTCCAGTATTCCCTCCATCATCAAGTACTTCTTATTCTTATCGTAGCAATATGATACTTGGTGCTGATTGCGATTCTCTTACAACTTGTATTGCTCCTAATGTGATTATTACTAATGTAGAAGTAGACCAAGTAGATATTATTTGGGCTGCAGGTAACGAAGAATCATCATGGGATGTTGCTTACATGGCTGCTGGCGACACTGCTTGGACTGTGGCTGTTGAAGGTACTACCGAAACTTCTTACTCGTTCACAAACTTGCTTCCTTCTACTGAATATAGCTTTAGAGTTACTACAGAATGTGATGCAACAACAACTGCTGATCGTATAGTAACAGCTATTACTCCTTGTGTTGCTATTAATGAATATCCTTTCTTTGAAGGTTTCGACACTTGGCAAGCTAGCTCATCTGCAACTTCAACAATAGGTGACTGTTGGCATCGTTTCACTAATTATAGCTCTACTACTGCATATCCTTACGTAAGTACTAGCTACTCAATATCTCCAAGTAACTCTGTATATATGTATTCTACAAGCAGCTCTCACTCTGCTTTGATTCTTCCAAAATTCTCTTTGCCTCTAGATACATTGCAAGTAACATTTGGATTGTTGAAGACTAATACTTCATACGCTCATGAAATACACGTGGGTGTAATGACTGATCCTACTGATATATCTACATTCGCTCCTGTTGCTGTTGCAACTCCTACTGTAGGTACATACCAATGGCAAATGTTTGAATTTGCTCTAAGTAACTATAGTGGAGAAGATGGACACATCGCTTTGATGTCGCCAGATGGAGTATATAGCTACCCATATTTGGACGATTTGGAAGTAAATATCATACCTACATGTCCTCGTCCAAGAAATGTCAACATTCCTGATGAGACTATTACAACCACTTCGGCTGTAGTAACTTGGTTCGACACTAATGCAAGCTCATGGATTATTGAATATGGTCCTGTA
>JAFWBF010000072.1 GCA_017507285.1 Bacteroidales bacterium
GGTTTTCTCGTACGGTTTCAGTTCCTGCTTTCTAAAAGTAGGCATATCCAACGCAAACTCCACAAAGTCGTATTCATATCCACGCTTATAGGCTTTATTGTCCTTGGGTTGTTTCAAAGTAAATCGTATAAAATACTCTTCACCGGCGTATGCTTTCAGCTTTGGTATCTGAAGCTCAAACATCGTTGTTTCGCCCGGCTTGGTAGCCACAGGTATATCGCCCGATATAACCATGGGCTTGAGGTTGGAAAATATGGTGTATTCAAATCTAAATTCTTTCAATGTCTTGTAGTCGTGATTGTTCTTTACCTTAAATCGGCCTTTTGCCTTGTCTACCACCTCCACCTCTATACAGCCGTACATTTTTTTTATCTCGGCAAGGTAAGGTTTGGCCACACCTTTGCGGTCTATAATGCCATGCAGTTTTATATCCTTCTGGCTTTCCCAATCATATATCTCCATATCGTTCCAGTAGGATATAAATCCACCACCAAGCATAGCCGATTCCTTCATCAGCCTCCACATATTGGCGGTGCTACCAAAGGAGTTTCCCTGTGTAGAGCCATATTCGCTCATAATCAAACCCTGCAACTGTTTCTTTTGCGAGAAAGCAAGCAAATCATTGGCCGTCTTATGTTTGGCAAACACAAAATCGGTATTGCTGCCGGTTTCGGTGCCGGGATATACCACCGGACGCATGGCATCTTTTTGGTGCAAAAAGCGATACACATCTTCAAAACATATACCATTCTCGTTGGCATCGCCTATACACCATGCTATTACCGAAGGATGATTCTTGTCGCGCTCATACATGTTTCTGGCTCTTGCCACAAAGGCAGCAGACATATCCTTGTTGGTCGACAATGTTTTATCCAAATGGCATGGGTGTAAATTAGCTTCGTCAAATACATATATGCCATATTCGTCACATAGGTCGTAAAAGTATGGATGTTGCGGAGCGTAGGCCACCCTTACAGCATTGATATTATTGGTTTTCATCAGTTCCAGCTCCTTACGCATAGCTTCGGGCGTTGGAAAGTTGTTGTCTGTAACCATCTCGCCTCGTACCACTCCGCGTATAATGGTGGGGTTGCCGTTTATCTTAAGCACACCTCCTGTATAATCTACATTTCTAAAACCTACCCTGCAACCAAGAGTTTCTATCGTAGTCATGGTTTTATCCTTAAGCCGTAGCACCAATGTGTATAGATAAGGGTTGTATTCCGACCACGGCTCTACATTGGCAAACACACCGCTTATTTCCATATCCACAGCCGAACGCTTTTGAAATTCGGCCCATTTGCCATAGCGGTCTACTTCCTTGCCCCGAGCGTCGAGCAACAGCGCTTCCACATAATATTCGCCTTTGCGTTTTTTGTTTTCAAGACTAACATTGAGCTTCATAGAGCCCGAGCCGGTACGTGGCTGATAGTCGCATACCACCCCATAGTCGCTAATATTGGCAACGGGTTTGCTGTATAAAAACACATCACGCTCTATGCCGTTGAACGACTTTGGCAACTTCTCTTCCAACAGCGAACCTTGCGAATTGCTCTCTACCTGTATAATTATATTGTTCTTTTCACCCTCCTTCCATTTCAGGCACGGAGTTATGTCGAAATCCGATGGCGTTTTGCTATCCTCGCTATAGCCTACATACTTGCCATTGACCCAAACAGAGTAGGCCGATTTGGCAGCCCCTATCTGAACATACACCGTTTGTCCCTCCCAGTCGGCAGGCAACAATATTTCACGATAGTACAATCCCACGTAGTTGTCTACCGAACTAACGCTAAGCATATTCTTTATTGCCGGAGCTATAACCTTCTTGCCTTCCACAATCCAATTGCCCGGAACCTTCATCCTGCCCCAGTTTGAAAGGCCAAGCAACGAGGTATCTTCTATATTTTTGCGTTCCAACACCTTGTTGCCCTTATGCAGCTTAAACAGCCATTCGCCGTTGAGGGATGCATAGGCCGAAGACTTTCTATAATCCAACTTTGAGATATCCTTATCATTATCGTAGGGCACCACATTTACACGTGGATAACATTTGTTTTCCTCAAATGTAGCATAGCCACCTATCTCCTCGTCGTCCTGCGAATGTACGTTGAGAACAAGTCCCATTAGCAGCATAAGTATAAACAAGCGTTTTAGTATCATCGTTTTCTCTGTTTATATAAAAAAATCATTCGGTAATAGATAACTACATTTGTTGATTTTTATTGTACACCAAAAAAGTTCAAGCATGTAATCCACCCTTTGTCATATCCCTATCTTTTAGCTCTTAGGCTCGTTCATATCATTTCTATTACGATAAAGTCTGCTATATATTGCGATGCATTGTTTCTGTTTTATAGGGCGAATGCGATTCGCCCCTACCGTATCATATTCTTCCGCATCATCCGTCGTACGGGCGAATCGCATTCGCCCTTTTCAAATTTACCTCCCGTCTTTTTCATTTTTATCTCTTGTGGTTTTTATATATCAAGTCCTTGCTTTAGTTCCCGTTTGTATCCTACGTGGTGTGTTTCATACCATTAAGTTTATTATCTATGCCAACAATAACTTTTACCACCCTGTTTTTAGTATCTTAGCAATTTGTTTTGAATAAAACTAGCATATTCTCACTATTTATATTTTCACGATTCTACCATTCATTTTGTAGCATCCAATCTATTACATTCAATTTACGTATTCCATCGTAGACAGGGTTAAAATCAACATCTGTTGTCAAAAGGTATTTCGGAGTGGAATCTTTTATAGCTCTCAATGATGCTAATTCTCTTTCTAAAGTGTCGGAATTTTCTGTAGTCCAAGCTACTTGATAATATGATGTATAGTCGTTATAATCGATAGCAACAAAATCAACCTCCAAATTATTGCGTTTCCCTATAAAAACCTCCTTATTTCTACGGATTAATTCAAGATATACCATATTTTCCAACCAATGAGAACGATCTTTCAATATTGTTTTCTTTAATCGAACCTTTGCAAAACATGGATCCACAGCATAATATTTATTCAAAGTTTGTAACAATCCTTTCCCTTTTATTTCAAAACGAGGTACTTTATATATCAAATAAGCCTCACATAAAGCATCAAGATATTTAGCCACAGTTTGTTTATCAACAATGGTACCATTACTTCTTAATGTATCTGAAATAGAACGAGGCGATACATACGACCCGACTGTATCAAATATAAAGTCAAGAATTTTATTAAAGTCGTGTTTATTTGTTATATTCAACCTTTGAAAAATATCTTTTTCTACTATAGTTTTTAAAATGCTTTGTGCAAAAAGATCTGCCTGCTTTTCATTAATATTCAACTGTTTGATATATTCAGGAATACCGCCATAATATATATAATTCGCCAAAATCTCTTGCTTTGACAAGTTTGGCGATTTTGAAAGCATAAAATTATAGTATTCAGAAAATTGCAATGGCAAAAGATTAATCTCAACATATCTACCGGTAAGTAGTGTAGCTAATTCTCCCGAAAGCATATATGCATTTGACCCTGTGATATAAACATCTACATTAGGTTTTATGTACAAGCTGTCAACAAGTCGTTGAAATTCATTTATATTCTGAATTTCATCTAAGAATATGTAATTGGGTTTGTCTGCAATTAATCGTTCTTTGATGTAAGTATGAATTTGGTATATATTGCCAATAGCCATAGTGTCAAGGTCTTCAAAATTATAGAATTGTATTTGTTTTTCTTCTACACCATTTTGAACAAGTTCGTTGGCAAACATCATTAATAATGTTGATTTTCCACATCTACGCACTCCGGATATTACTTTTATTATATTTTGATCTTTCAGATTGCGAAGCTGTTGCATATATTGACGACGCTCTATTAATTTCTCTTGTTGCATATTTTCTTATCTCAATTCTTTATAATAACATTAAATATATTATCCGTTCCAACAATAACTCTTACTACCATGTTTTTAACATAGCCTACGTTATTACATTGCTCTTATAGATTTATACCTATTATTCCAATTGTTTTCTTTTGCTTCTATTTCGTAAAACTTGTGTTCTTCAGGATTATCTATACGCATAAGTTTAAGATAATGAGACCAACTAAGTGTGAAAGCTAAATTCCGAGACAGTGCTTCGGAATTTGAATATATAAGATAGAAACGTCTCATATTTTCAAGGTTATCAACCGAAAAACCTTTTCCAAATTTATTTGTAAGACGTATTGACGGCTCTTTTAGCACAGCCTTTCCGTATTTGGCTCTTTCTTCACCTTGTTGCTCATCATCTACTATCATTCTACCTATTTCGTAGTAGGTATATACCATTGCAGTATTTACAGCCGATATAGTTCGCTTCTTAGCCTCGGCTATCAGTTGTTCAATACGTTCTACTAATTCTGTTTTAATTATCTCGCTCATAGTCTAATCTTCTTCA
>JAFWBF010000073.1 GCA_017507285.1 Bacteroidales bacterium
AGCTTATTTGCCGACTCCCATAAGGTCTCTTCTATGCTTTTTATCTTGGTCTTTTTGCCTGCCATTTTGTATATATTTTATATATTGACACCTACAATATTATAGTACTTTAAAGTCTTTTTCGGTTTGCAAAAGTACACAATTTCTCAGACTATACAAAGTTTTATCCATACTTTTTATCAAATAGTTATCACATATAGACAAATCGCATTCACCCAAATAACATCCAAAATCTGTACAAACGAATTGCATTCGTCTTCATCACAAAAGTTCGAATACGACCTACCCTATAATATCATCATATTCACCCATTATAACACCTATATTTCACAACCATGTCAGCTAAGAATCGTAACCCTGCGGGTTAGGCACCAAAACTGCCATACTTACGGGTCGTAACTATGGCAGTTTTGGGTCGTAAACCGCAGGGTTATGATGGCTATGTGTGGGAGATGGCAACGCCATCGCAGATATACTGTGATTTGGAATGGCTTGGAGTATTACCCCATAATACAAAAAAAGAGAGATGCAATTTCTCACATCTCTCAAAAAATATGTAAAAACAATTAAACAGTCCTATCCGTTTATCTTTTCTTCAACCATCTTCAAAAGAACTTGTTCTTCTTCGATAGCTGCTTTTTCTATTGTTGCTGCCTCGGCAAGAATGGCATCAACCACAGCTTTATCTTTAAGACTCGAAGCATTAATCTTCACGTTTAGGTGAGCACCTATCACAGCCGAACGTGCACACAAAGCACCTACACCGGCATCGGTAACACTGTTGGGGTTACCAATCTCTACCATAGCACGTACTATCTCAAAAGCTTCGAAAGCTTTCTTCATAGTTTTGAAAGGTACTTCGGTGGCATAGCGTGTAGCATCTTGTATGGCTTGGGTACGTGCAGCCTTTTCTTCGTCCGTTTTCTTTGGTAAACCAAATGCATTCATGATAAGGTTGAAAGCATTAGTATCCTCGTCAACTAAATGAAGAAGTTCTTCTTTTATGGCCTGACCTTTCACAGCCCAATTGGAGAACTCTTCCCAACGGTCGTCCCAACCGGGTTTGTGCGACGAAAGGTTTGCTACCATTGTAGCCAACGATGCAGCCAAAGCACCCATGTATGCCGATATCGAACCGCCACCGGGAGCAGGACTTTCGCTCGCTGTTTCGTTGGCGAAACCGGTACAAGTCATATCCACCAAACGTTTTACGTTTTTATCTTCAAGCACATATTCGATAACTTTTTCTTGTGGGTCGAAAGGTTTCAAATCATCCAATCCCATTGATTTAACGGCAATCTTAACGATTTCATCTTCCGACACACCTAGCGAACGTTGTTGTTTTGCCAAATAATATTTTCCGGCTTCAATCAACACACGCTTGGGTATCAAGCCTACTATTTCGCAACCTGTTACTCTTACACCACGTGCAGCAGCCTTGGAACATACTTCTTCGTAAGCTACATGTACCGGAGTAGTGGTGATGTTGGTGATATTCATCGAAACTTGAGCAATGCCATATTCTTCTATAAACCAACCTATAGCTTTGGTACCTTTCAATGTTCCGGGAATCATAATGGTATTTCCCTTTTCGTCTTTCATAGGTTTTCCTGTAACCTTACCACCTTCGCGTTGTGGACGACCCTTTTCTCTAACGTCGAAAGCTATAGCGTTGGCACGACGAGTAGAAGTTGTATTTAGATTGTAATTGATAGCTACAAGGAAATCTCTTGCACCTACAGCGGTGGCACCTGTTGTAGCCACACGGTCATTGAATTGGCATGGACCAAAATCGGGTTTCCATTCTTCGGTACATATTCTTTCTTTCAATGCCTCATATTCGCCTTGACGACAAGCTGCCAAGTTGCGACGTTTAGGTTCGTAAGCTGCATCTTCGTAGCAGAACACAGGAATATTAAGTTCATTGCCTATACGTTCGCCCAATTTATGAGCATATTCTACCACTTCTTCCATAGTTATATTAGACACAGGAATAAGCGGACATACATCTGTAGCACCAAAACGAGGGTGGTCGCCATGATGATTACGCATATCTATAAGTTCGGCAGCTTTCTTAACCACACGGTAAGCGGCTTCGCATACAGATTCCGGTTCACCAACAAAGGTGATAACAGTACGATTGGTAGTAGCACCCGGATCTACATCTAACAATTTTACGCCTTCTACTTTTTCTATTTCGGCTGTTACTTGGTCTATTATGTTCCTATCGCGACCTTCGCTGATATTGGGAACGCATTCGATTAATTTCTTCATTAGTGTTTACTGTGTTATTTTATAAAACAAAAGCAACAACTTTCATTTGTGCATGTAAGTTATTGCTTCCGCCATTCGTTATCTCTGTGCGGATGAAGGGACTCGAACCCCCACGCCTCTCGGCACTAGATCCTAAGTCTAGCGCGGCTACCAATTACGCCACATCCGCAGGTCTCATTTGCGAGTGCAAAGGTACTACTTTTTTTCATATCCACCAAACTTTTTTTTCATATATTTTATAGTTATCTGATTAATACCTAATTATTGTTGAAAAAAAAATATCAACCGGAAGCTTTTCCGACTGATATTTTCTATTTTTATACCACAAAACATCTAAAATTTCAGCTCATCTTTCAAATATTTTCCGGTATAACTCTTGCTGCACTTGGCCACTTTTTCTGGTGTTCCGGTACATACAACCGTTCCACCACCAATACCACCTTCGGGGCCTATGTCTATAATATGATCAGCCACCTTTATCACATCCATATTGTGTTCTATCACCAATACTGTATTTCCTTTGTCAACCAACTTTTGTAATACTTCCAACAACACACGTACATCTTCGAAATGCAACCCTGTTGTAGGTTCGTCCAATATATACAATGTATTGCCGGTATCACGTTTTGATAATTCAGTTGCCAGTTTTACGCGTTGAGCCTCACCTCCCGATAACGTGGTAGATTGCTGTCCAAGAGTTATGTATCCAAGTCCTACATCCTTTATTGTTTGTATCTTCGACACTATACTAGGTATATTCTCGAAAAAGTCCACTGCCTCGTTTATGGTCATATCCAAAACATCACTTATGGATTTGCCTTTATACCTAATCTCCAATGTTTCGCGATTATAACGTTTGCCATTACATACTTCGCAGTTGACATATACATCTGGCAAGAAATTCATCTCTATGGTACGCACACCTGCACCCTTACAGTTTTCACATCGGCCACCTGACACATTGAATGAGAATCGACCCGGCTTATAACCACGTATCTTAGCACTTGGCAATTCAGCATAGAGCTGACGAATATCGTCAAACACACCAACGTACGTAGCAGGATTGGAACGCGGTGTACGTCCTATAGGTGATTGGTCTATCTCTATCACCTTGTCGATATTTTCAATTCCTTCTATTGTATTGTATGGCAGTGGCCGTTTAGTTGCCCTGTAAAAATGCTTGTTAAGTATAGGATGCAAAGTCTCGTTGATAAGCGACGACTTACCACTTCCTGACACACCTGTAACACACACAAATACACCAAGAGGTATATCCAACGTAACATTTTTCAAATTGTTTCCTGTAGCACCGGAGAGCACCAAATGCTTACAATCCTTTATAGGTCGACGCTTGGGAATATCTATTCTACGCTTATTGTTGAGATAATCGCAGGTAAACGATTCTTGTTTCAAAAACTCTTCCAATGTTCCGGCAGCCATTACCTTGCCCCCATGAACTCCTGCTCCCGGGCCAATATCTATAATATAGTCGGCATTAAGAATCATATCCTTGTCGTGTTCCACCACTATAACCGAATTACCTATATCTCTCAACTTTTTCAACGAATCAATAAGTTTTAGGTTGTCGCGCTGATGCAAACCTATACTTGGCTCGTCCAATATGTATAGAACATTCACTAGTTGCGACCCTATTTGTGTGGCCAAGCGTATACGTTGCGACTCTCCACCTGAAAGACTACGGGAACTTCTGTTCAACGAAAGATAACCGATACCCACATCCAACAAGAACCGTAACCTCTTAACTATCTCATTAATTATCTCGTGAGCCACTGCCTTTTTGCGGTCGTCCAACTTATCCTCCAATACAATAAACCAATCATAAAGTTCAGTAAGATTCATCAACGCCAGCTCAGATATATTCTTGCCATCAATAAAGAAATGTAACGATTCCTTCTTAAGTCGAGCCCCACCACATTCGGGACATAATATTTGATTCATAAAACCGGCAGCCCACTTCTGTATGCTATGAGAGGTATCGTCGTTGGCCATATTGCGTATATGATTGACAATACCTGGAAAGCCGGCACTATCTTCCAAAGTCATAAACGAATCATGTATTCCAAAGACCTCGGTACTACCATTAAGTATTATATCCATAGCTTCTTCGGGTATGGAAGAAATAGGGTCATCAATAGTAAAATCATACCTTTCACCTATCAATTCAAGTTGTTTGTAGAAATAGTGATTTGGATTATACTTGCCTAAAACCTCAAAGCCACCTTGACGTATGGTTTTGGATTTATCGGGTATTATCTTATTCATATCTATCTCTGCCACTTCGCCAAGGCCATTACATTTGGAGCACGCACCGTATGGCGAGTTGAAAGAGAATGTATTGGGTTCGGGTTCGGGATAGGACATTCCAGTATCGGGACACATAAGCATCTTACTGAAATACCGAACGCTGTTATCGTCAGTATCGTTTATCATCAATATACTCTTACCATGTTTGAAGGCTGTTTTTACAGCTTCGACAAGTCGCTTGTCAGACATTTGAGTTACCTTTACCTTATCTATCACCAACTCTATATCGTGGATTTTGTATCTATCCAGCTGCATACCAAAGGTTATTTCTCGAATCTCGCCATCCACCCTTACCCTTATAAAACCTTTCTTGGCCATTTGTTCAAATAGGTCACGATAGTGTCCCTTACGACGTTTCACCAACGGAGCAAGCACTAACACTTCTTTTCCTTCATAGTCTTTGGTTATAAGTTCCACAATCTTACTCTCCGAGTATTTTACCATGGGCTTGCCACTAATATAGGAATACGCATCACCAATACGAGCATACAACAGACGTATAAAGTCATATATCTCGGTTATGGTACCCACTGTGGAACGAGGATTCTTATTGGTAGTCTTCTGCTCTATGGATATCACTGGACTAAGGCCGTTGATTTGGTCAACATCCGGACGTTCCATATTACCAATAAAATGACGTGCGTATGCCGAGAATGTTTCCATATACCTACGCTGTCCCTCGGCATAAATGGTATCAAATGCCAACGACGACTTGCCGCTACCACTCAAACCCGTTATCACCACCAACTTGTTGCGTGGGATATCTATATCTATATTCTGAAGGTTATGCTCTCGTGCTCCTAGTATCTCCAATTTCGATGATTCCATTATATAGTCCTATAATATGTTATACATTCTATCTAATTGTTGCTTACGACTTAACCAGAGTAACAACAAAAATGTACCTTTGTCGGTTAGCGTTGCAAAGGTACATTTTTTTGATGAATCTACAAACTGTCTTAAGAAAATTCTTTAACCATATACATTACATCTATTCTCTCATTCCCAATTTCTCTTCGCCCCAAATCCTTTTCATTATATCCAATGATTCACTTGTATTTATGTTCTTTAGTGATTCTAAATTACGTTGCACAAATATACAATCAGTCAGTTGTGCATTCTCCCTCACTATATCTTCGGCTAAAGCATCGCAGGTGGGAGCGCCACAAAAACAGCAGTCCGTTTGTGGCAACAGATTCTTTATTTCCCGTATCCGCTCCATCTTTTCCAAGGCTTTTGATATATCCTTATCCAGCACCATCATAGAGCGAGGTTTTATATCTACCACAATACTGTTGGCGGCCAAGTAGTCCCGTTCTTTGTTTATCTCCAAGTCTCGAGTAGTTTCGCCATTACGTTCGCGTTCGGCCACCTTCCTTGCCCTCGCATACATACATTCACTTACCAAAAATCTATTCTCACACACCAATACACCACCGGCACAACTTTGGTCGCAGGCCCTCAGTTCGAGAAACTCTATACCCTCGATTTCGTCGTTCTCTACCTTCTCGAGAAATTCTGTCACATTATCTATCTCGTCGATGGATAGAGAGCGTTTGGCCATACACAATCGGCGCTCACCATTGGTTAGCGATGAGAGTATGGCATCTGATGAGAGACGAGCCTTGGAAAACTGAGGTACGATATAATCTCTACCCTGCTCTTTTATCTTCTTATATACCCTATTGTAAAGTACATCCATGTTTATCACCCCGTTTATTATAGATCGATCCTCTCCTACCGGGCTCTTGACCGCCGCTATCTTGGCAGCACAAGGAGTGATGTAAAATAGGCCTATATCATCGGAGTTGCATCCCTGTTCTTCCAATAGTTTACGAGCATACATAGCAGTGATGTCCACTGGTGGTTTTACCGGTATGATATTATTTACAAGCGAAGGAAACTTAACCTGAATCAGCCGGACTATAGCCGGACAGAAAGCCGAGATAAGCGGATAGTCATCGCTGTGGTCGCGTGCGTATTGGTTCTTGAGGTAGGCGTAGATGGATACCGCCGACTCTATTTCAAACACATAATGGAATCCAAGTTCTTTAAGTACGGCATATATTCGAGATGGACGTATATCGTTAGAAAACTGCCCAAGGAATACAGCCGGCACAAGTGCCACCCTACATTTATAGTCGAATATGCTATCGAAGTCGTCCTGCTTGAGATATATTGCTTTGGCAAAGCATACCTTATAACATTTGCCACAGTCGATACATCTATTTTCGTATATCTGAGCCTTGCCGTTGCGCAGTCGTATCGCTTCGGTAGGGCATATCTTCATGCAATGCGAACAGCCTATACATTTATCCTCATCTATCTGCAATGCATGGTAAAACGTATTCTTTTCCATCTCTCTATTGTTTTTGGTTTTACCTTGTATTTGGTCTATATTCTTTTTAAGTCGTGTGTTGAGACTATTCTACGAAGTTCACTTCCATCTCCACCGTTGTACCTTCGCCTACTTTGGTATGTACAACAAGTTTATCTACGTTCTTTTTCATATTGGGCAGTCCCATACCTGCCCCGAAGCCCATATCACGTACCTCGGGGCGTGCGGTGGAGTAGCCTTCTTGCATTGCCAAGTCCAAATCGGGAATACCCGGTCCACGGTCAGCCACCTTCATAAGTATCCTCTCGCTGTCAATGTCCACATATATTGTTCCACCATAGGCATGAGCTATGGCGTTCACCTCGGCTTCGTATAGCGCAACCACCACACGTTTTATTACTGCCGACGAGAGATTGAGCTGTTTCAAGGCTTTTTTTACCGAACTCGACGCTGCGCCTGCATTTACAAAGTCACCCTCTTTTATTGTATACTCAAAATGCATAACATTCCTTTACGTTAGGTAATACAATTAGTACAGTGGTTCCAGACCTTTCATGTAGAGTATGCCCGAAGTTTTAAACATCGAATATTCACACTCTATAAGAACCATATCATTCTCTTCGGCAAGCTCTATCATTTCGGGAGTTACCTTTTTGTGACGTACAAACACTATCACCTGAAGGTTTGCCATCTCGCAGGTACGTATTGTTTGCACGTTGCAAAGCCCGGTAAGCAATAGTGGACAATCCTTCAAGGTGAGCACATCGCTCATCAGATCAGAGGAGAAAGCTTTAGTTATTTCGTCGTTGAGATGACTTTCGCCGCAGCGTATATTGCCATCTAAGACCCCTATAATTTCCTTTATAGTCATATCTCGGTTCTATGATTTATGTTCAACAATAAGTTTCATTCCAATGGTTGGAAAAACTGTGCAAATATACAAACTTTTTCCAACATAGAAAACATTTATACAAAAAAAAGTTCAAAATGTAGAACTACGCATACAAAAAAACATATTGAAATGCCCGTTAGAAGGAAAATTATAGACTAATAGACAAAGGTCTAGCAATAGCAAAGGCAACGACAGACGTCGTTGCCTTTGCTATATGCTACTTAAGTATAAGTTCTATCACGTTCTCGACATGTTGAGTGTGTGGAAACATATCCACCGGCTGTATGCGTCCGACGGCATATTTGTCCGACAACAACATCACGTCACGGGCTTGTGTGGCAGGATTACAACTAATGTAAACAATCTTCCTTGGGGCGGCTTTGAGCAGTTGTTCAACCACCTTTTCGTGCATCCCGGCTCGTGGTGGGTCGGTAATAACCACATCGGGTTTACCATTCTTGGACACAAAATCTTCGGTAAGCACCCTAGCCATATCGCCGGCATAGAACGCAGTGTTGGTTATTCCATTGCGTTGCGAATTGTGGCGTGCATCAAGGATAGCATCCTCCACATACTCCACACCTACTACTTTTTGACATAGGCGAGCCACAAAATTGGCTATGGTTCCGGTACCGGTATAGAGGTCGTATACGACCTCGTTGCCCCGCAGGTCAGCAAAGTCGGCGGCGAAACTATATAGCTTATATGCTTGTGCCGAATTGGTCTGATAAAAGGACTTGGGGCCAATCTTAAACTCCAACGAATTGCCCTCGCCACGGTAGGCAGGCATATTTTCCACCACATAGTCCTTGCCGCTGTAGGTGGCAACACCCAAATCGGTGTAGGAGTCGTTGAGTTTTTCGTTTATTATATATTGTAGCGAAGTTATCTGCGGGAAACGTTGGTGTAGGTACTCCATCATAGGCATCAGCAGTTCGGGTTCGTTTTTGGCCACTATAACCACCAGCATCCACTCGCCGATGGAAGTATTGCGGATAACTATGTTTCGAAGATAACCCGTATGATTACGTATATCATAGAACTCCAAATTGTTCTGCAAGGCATATTCCTTTATAGCCAAACGTATCTCGTTGGATAGATTTTCCTGCAAGGCACAATGCTCAATGTCCAGTATCTTGTCGAACAAACCCGGTATGTGAAAACCCAAGGCGTTGGGTTGAGGCACAAAATCGGGGTTGCTGATATCCTCGTTGCTTATCCAAGGGCGATTGGAAAACGTATACTCTAGCTTATTGCGGTAGTAGAAAATATTGTCGGAGCCACATATTGGCGAAATATTGGTCGTATCAATCTTGCCCAATCGCTTGAGGTTATCTACCACTTGTTTGTGCTTGTACTTAAGCTGTTCGGCGTAGTCCATATTTTGCCAACGGCATCCGCCACACGTTCCAAAGTGTGGGCAACGAACCTCGGCACGCAGTGGCGAGAACTTTTTGATAGCCACAGCACGGCCTTCAGCGTAGTTTTTCTTTTTTTTATACACCTTTATATCCACCACATCGCCCGGCACTACAAATGGTACAAACACCACCATATTATCCACACGGGCAATGGCGTTGCCTTCGCTACCTGCGTCGGTGATTTCTACATCGGTAAGTATTATCTCTTGCTTGGGTTTGCGCATTTTCATTGTATCGTTGTTTAAAATATAACAAAATTTGAGTATCGCATTAGTGTTGACAGCCCGGAACCATATATGCCAGCACGAATGCCACTATTACAAGTAGTAACTTGAGTGGCGAATACCTGTTGTTGTCGTGGTCAAAGAGTATACTCACACTCACGTGCAACAGTATTCCTATTACAATACCCATCACGGGCTGTTCTATATTATCCACATTAACAAGTAGGTAACGATTGAAGATAGACCCCAACGGAGTCATCACTGCGAATAACAATAGTAGTCCTGCCGATTTGGCAGTGCTGTAGCCGTGATTTATAAAAAGCGTTACCAATATCAGCGACACCGGAATGTTGTGAAGTATTATGCCGTATAGCAGTCCCCAATGTACCTCGCCGGAGCCGAATGTGAGTGGCATACCCTCCATAAATGCGTGGAGAGAAAGCCCTATAAGCAGTCCGGTGATAGGACAAGCATGGTCATGATGGGAGTGAGTACAGGTGTCGGCATGGTTGTGTCCGTGTTCGATTCCACGGGTAAGGGTTTCGAGCAGTAGCTGAACCACAAAACCCACCA
>JAFWBF010000074.1 GCA_017507285.1 Bacteroidales bacterium
CACCTTACGAGTTGCCTGCCCAAGGGCGGCAAAAACATTGGCTCGCCAATGCTTTGCTCTCTACAACGCAGAATACTCGGAAATGTTGCTCAAAAAAAGAAACAGAAATGAGAAAAACATTCAAAAGAATCGCAATGTTGACGATAGCAACTGTTGCGATAGGAGTGGCGTCCTTAACGAGCTGTGCAAAAGATGACGAGGTGATTAACGATGTTCCTGCAATGGAGATGAAGAATGGTGAAATTCCAAGGTTTCTTTGGACAGGATGTATCAATTTACGTTGGGAAGAAAAAAAATATCAAACCATGGAAGGTTATATAACGCATCTTAGATGTACAGAATTCGGGGATAAAGAAATTTGTGCAGTAATGATAACTCCTTATGGACCGGGATCTTCGGCTGCGGTAACGAAACTAGATGTGTCAGATGGAATAATTAAAAAGATAATTATTCCAACAAGCGGTATGTCTACCGATGTTTGTGAACTATACGATAGTTTACTGGAAAACGGTGAAATTATATTTCACGAAAATTGTCTTATTAACGATCCAGAAGTTTTGGCTGTAGTAGAAACCAACTATATTCCTGCAGGAGAATATCCTATTAGCAAGGAAAGTGAAGAGTTTATAATAACTATTGCAAACTAATCTTGATTACCAAAGAGGGGAAATGGATAAATTATATTCATTTCCCTTTTTTTACAAAAATATTTATTGATATTTTGTATGATCAAACAAATTGATTTTTATTGCAATATATTTATAGTATGTAAATGAAATATTAATATAAAAGATTTTACAATGAAAAGAAGTATTACCCTTTTGTTGCTGACGATGTTCAGCGTAAGTATTAAAGCACAAAGTTCAGATTATGACTTCATAATAGGAAATTATTACTATAAAATAACGTCGGAGAATCCTAAAGAAGTGGCGCTGGTAAGGAATTGGGATGCATGTATATTTTACAGGGGAAATATTTTTATACCTGATTCTGTTCCATACAATAATTCTTATTACAAGGTTACAGCTATTGATGGTTTTGTTTTTGCGGAAGCAACTATAAATTCTATTGTTTTTCCCAAAGGGATAAGACATATAGGAGATTATGCTTTTGAATGTGCAAAATTTAGAATGAGCGATTCAACATTGTCATTGCCCAAGTCGTTAATATCTATGTATAATGGTGTTTTTTCGGGATGTAGTGGCATTGAAAAGATTTGTATTCCGGCAGCTGTTTCCATTATAGGGCTGAATGCATTTGCCGGTATCCAAACGTTGAAAGCGATAGAAGTAGATTCAACTAATCAACATTTTTCATCCTACAATAAGGCATTGTACACCAAGGATAAAAGTACAATTATTTATTGTCCTATTGATAAGCTTACCTATACACTTCACGACAGTACCACTACTATAGGCGAAGAGGCCTTCGGGCAATGTATGATAAATGCATTGACTATCCCATCCACCGTTACAACCATACATTCACGAGCTTTTGCAAACTGTACAAGGCTAACCACCATGCATATTCCTGCATCGGTATCCCACATGGGAGGAGGTTTGTTCAAGGGATGTCATAATTTAAAAAGCCTAACAATCGACTCGTTGAACCAGTACTATAAGATTGTGGATACGGCAGTGTACAGCATAAATATGGATACATTGATTTCACATCATTTGGCTACCGGCAATGTGGAAGTACCCGGTGGTGTAAAAGTCGTGGCCGAAGATGCTTTCTCGTTAAGCAAAGTAGAGAATGTGGAACTTCCCGAAGGATTGATATTAATAAAGGATGGAGCGTTTAGAGATGCAAAAACTCTTCGCTCTGTATTCTTACCACAAACACTCAAAGAAATAGGCATTTGTGGCTTTTCATGTTGTGAACGATTGGAAACTATAGATATACCCAATTCGGTAACTTCGATAGGACTCTCTGTTTTAGATGGTTGCTATTCATTACATACTGCAAGGATGTCCGATTCGGTAAAAATTATTCCGGCTATATCGTTTTATGGATGTTCCCGTTTAGAGTCATATTCCGGAGGAGGTTCGGTAGAAAGAATCGGAGAGACTGCATTTGCATTCACAAAGATAAAAAGTATGGTTTTTCCCGAAACATTGAGGGTGATAGAAGAATTAGTATTTTATGATGCTCCAATAGAAACAGTAGAGTTTACCGGAGTAATAGATACTATAGGACGACAAAATTTTGGAAATTTGACTAACCTTGTATTGGTCAATCCAACCCCACCATATACCTACAATACAAAGGTTGCTAATACTATCTTTCGAACCATCATTCCCTGCGGCGCCACGGAGGCCTATATGGCCGACCCTAATTGGAGCAGCTATAGGTATATTGAAGACTGCGACGGAGTGGAAGAAAATCCAATGGCGGCAGTAAAGGTAACAGCAGGCTACCGCAGTATAGAGGTGCTTAACGCCGAAGGCTACAGTGTGGCAATATACGACATTATGGGTCGCTGCCATGCAAGCGAGGGTGCTACAGGCCAAAATATACGCCATTACTCTTTGCCCACAGCCGGCATGTATGTGGTAAGGGTTAATGATAGGGGTTATAAAGTAGTGGTAAGATAAATATAGGAGAAATACAAATGAAGAAATTAATTACCCTTTTGTTGCTGACTATGTTCAGCATATCGGCACAAGCTTTTTTTACGGATTATGATTTTATAATAGGAAAGTATTATTATAAAATAACGTCGGAGAATCCTAAGGAAGTGGCATTGGTAAGGAATTGGGATGCATGTATATTTTATACTGGGGACATTGTTATACCCGATTCAGTTCCTTACAATAATTCATATTACAAGGTTATAGGTATTGATGCTTTGGTTTTCTTGAGAGCATCAATAAATTCTATTGTTTTTCCCAAAGGGTTAAGATATATAGGAGAGAAAGCTTTTGAAGGTGCAACGTTTGGAGCTAATAGTGCAATATTATCTTTTCCAAAGTCATTAACAGCTATACATCCCAATGCTTTTTTTGAATGTGTAGGTATTGAGAAGATTTCTATCCCGGCAGCTGTTTACAGCATAGGGCAAAATGCTTTTGGCGGAATCCTTACATTAAAAGCAATAGAAGTGGATGCAAGCAATCAATATTTTTCATCTTACAACAAGGCGTTGTATAGCAAAGATAAAAGTACAATTATCTGTTGTCCTATTGATAAGCTTACCTATACACTCCACGACAGTACCACCACTATAGGCGAGGAAGCCTTCGGGCAATGTATGATAAATTCATTGGTTATCCCATCCACAGTTACAACCATACATCCACGAGCTTTTTCAAACTGCATACGTTTTACCTCCATGCATATTCCTGCATCGGTATCCTATATGGGAGGAGGTTTGTTCAAGGGATGTTATAATTTAAAAAGCATAACAATCGACTCGTTGAACCAATATTATAAGGTTGTGGATACGGCAGTGTACAGCATAAATATGGATACATTGGTTTCTCATCACTTGGCCGGTGGCAATGTTGAAGTACGGAGTGGTGTAAAGGTAGTGGCCGAAGATGCATTCTCGCTAAGCAAGGTAAGGAATGTGGTCCTTCCCGAAGGTTTGACAGAAATAAATAATGGAGCGTTTAGAGATGTAACAACTCTTCGCTCGGTAACCTTTCCACAAACACTCAAGAAAATAGGTATGTCTGCTTTTGAGTATTGCGAACGGTTGGAAAGTATAGATATACCCAATTCTGTAACTTCGATAGATAGTGGAGCTTTTAGAGACTGCTATTTATTAAATACTGTAAGGATGTCCGATTCGGTAAAAGTTATTCCAACCGTGATGTTTTATTATTGTATAAGCTTGAACACCTATACAGGTGGAAATTCGGTGGAACGGATAATGAATAATGCATTTTGTTATACTGCTTTATCTAATCAAAAGATTATTTTTCCGCCAACATTAAGGTATATAGAACAAGACGCTTTTGAAGGATGTATGAATGTTCAAGCGGAATTTACGGGAGTAGTTGATACATTGGAGGAGGATATATTTGGCTCATTAAGTTCGCTGGTATTAAAGAATACAGAGCCACCTTATGCACCTAAGTCTATTGCAGGGTCTATATCGCAAATTATTATCCCCTGCGGAGCTACCGAAGCCTATATGGCGGACCCCAATTGGAGCAGCTATAGCTATACCGAAGACTGCGACGGAGTGGAAGAAGGTGTGGAAAGTAATGTAAAAGTAACATCGCACTACCGCAGTATAGAGGTGCTTAATGCC
>JAFWBF010000075.1 GCA_017507285.1 Bacteroidales bacterium
ACCTACTTAAATTCCTCGAAACTCTGCAAGAGCGATTCAGAAAAGTTCCTCCAATACAAACCAATAGCTAAATATTGTAGCATATACCCCAAAAAACAAATTATCCCATATATCTTAACCTTCATAACATATATATGTTAGCACAGCAAGATATATGGGATTGTTTGCCAAAGATACATATCAAATATTAACCTTTTCTTTTCCGATAATCTCTATTGTTGAGAGGATTTTACTTCTACCTTCTTCACTATTCGAATACTGGCTTCGTATAGAAGATAGATAGGTGTTGCCACAAGTAGCAATGTGAAAATATCGACAGAAGGTGTGATTATAGCCGACACTACTAATATCAATAACAGAGCATGGCGACGATAATGTGACATTATCATAGAGTTTATAATTCCAACCTTTCCCATAAAGAAAGCAATAATAGGGAGTTGAAATACCAAGCCTAATACAAATGTAAGTGTTGTAAAAGTAGATATATATGATTTGAGTGTTATGTTGCTTGTAACTATATCACTAACTTGGTATGTTCCTAAAAAGTGGAATGAGATAGGAAATATCAAGAAGTAGCTGATAAGCACACCGGCAATAAACAATATGTATATAGCTATTGCCAATTTGACTGAATATTTGCGTTCATGTTCGTACAAAGCCGGCGATATAAAACAAAACAATTCAAACAAAATGTATGGCGAAGCTATTAAAAGAGCCAAGTACAGCGATGTTGATAAATGTGTCATGAATTGACTGGACAGCTCTGTTGCTATCAAATTTATATGATATTCATCGATATGGAAGTTCAATCCTATTGCTTGGCTTATACTTTCGATGTGTCGAAATGTTATGAAATCCCATTCCGATGATGCAAGAAGTATGCTGAAAGTTTCGTCTTTGAAACAAAATATAGCAATGGCAAAACACATAGTAACTGCCAATATTCGAAAGAGCATCTTGCGTAAAACCTCAAGATGCTCTCCGAATGTCATATTCTCGGACTTTGATTTTTTCATGCTTTAGGCTCTTCTGCTTTACTCTCTTCTTCTTTGTGTGTTTGCTCTTTATCTATATCCGAAGTTACTTCATTCATTCCTTCTTTGAATTGTTTTACACCTTGTCCCATGCTTTTCATAAGTTCGGGTAACTTTTTGCCACCAAAAAGAAGCAATGCTATGCCACCTATCAAAAGCAATTCGGTGGTGCCTATCATCAGTAGTGTCATTATCTTAATCCTCCATCTACCAAAAATATCTCACATGTATCAAAGTTTATCTCCCAACTTCCTGTGGGTGTGTTTTCCCATTGATACTTTTGTGCCATGGTGTCCCACCAGTTTTGGAATCTTCCACCTGTTTCGCCCATATCCTTTACGAGTTTTTCGTATAGGGTTTCGTTGTCGGCTGTAAGTATTTTGGCTAATTCGTTTAAGCCATTGCGGCGTTCAAACAATGTTTGAATTTCATCTCTTTCTTGTTCTGTTACAGAACCTACCAATTTTCTTTCCATTTTAATATGTTTTATATTACCATTCTTTTCTTACATCAAAGGGATCAAGATAGTTGATTTCTTTAATATCTACTTCGGGAATAAACTCACCATGTTTGCGAATGTTTTGCAATAGCTCGCGACTTACATTACGTTCCAAGTGTGCTACTACACATTGTTCGTGGCTTGGAGTGTTTACTTCGAATGTGGTTTTGCGGTTTAGCCAAACGCAACGCTTGCATTGATAGGCATCGCAATTGCGACAAAGCGGTGCATGCGACAACTTATACAACTGCGGATTTTTAATATCCAATCCGTTTTGCAAATCGCCAATGGCCAAAGCCTTGTCTTCGATAGTGGTTTGGCTGTCGGACTGATAAAAGGCAGGGCATACATAAAACTTGCCATCGGGTGCCAATGTTATGTTTTCCCATCCTGCGTTGCAGTTATTCATGGCTGTAAGCATCATTCTATCTGTCAGTAGGTTTAGCTGAGGTGACTTTCCTTCAACATACAGTTTTTCCAGCTTCGAAGATAGAGCACTTAAACATTCTTTGTATTTCTCGAAATCCTCATCACCGAAAGTTTCAACATCGGTTATCACTACATTCAAGCGACAAACATTACCCAACACATCTTTTATCAGAGATGAACTTTCAAAGAAATCCTTTTTCGAAGTGCGTAGTACGTATGTTCTATCTTCGCTCAATTGACAATTTTTCAAACTGTTTACACCGTCTACAACCCACACATCACCTTGTTCCAAACTACCTATGGGCACTATTTTGCTGTGGTCGATGGAATGGATAGCTTCTTTATACTCGCTTGGCAATTCGTAATCAGGGTAAACAAATTGTATTGTCAAATTCTCTTTCATTGCAAAAAGAATACCGGCTTTTAGGTCTTCCAATGCAATAAGTTTACGTTCTGTTTTCTCATTGCTGTAATGACAATATGATACAGATGTATCGTCCAATAAAATAACAAGATATTTCATCATGGCATTTAACATATTACATCGTTAGACTTCTTTTTGTTGTTTTCGTATTCTTCTCGTTCTCCCTCCAATTCCAATTTGCGATAAAGCTTGTTCCAATAATAGTTGTTTGCTCTCACACGGGCTTTGTGCATCTTGCAAATGGCAGTGGCACGTTGATAAATGGTTGCAGTATCGGCAGCATCGTAGTTTTCGCCTTGGCACCATGCACAACCACTTGCCACTTCGCAATCTATACATTCCTGCGAACTTTGAGTGCAACGGTCTAAGGTTAAGAATGGACGAATCTTGTTTTTGTCAATACCATCGTTTACATTGCCTATAATCCATGCCTTTTTGTCGCGAAGCGAGTATTGTGCAAAGCGTGTACAAGGATAGAAATTGCCTGCGGCATCTATGGCCAACATTTTGCCTGCTCCGCACCAATTTTGATTTTCACGCACACAATCCATAGGCTTACCCATGTGCTCGGTATAAAACGAACAAGCATAATCTTTGTACAATCCACCATCAATTATGGCATCTGCCAATTGCATAAGCTGGTCTTCGAACTTCTTATCGTCGCCATCTTCCCACACTTGCTCAAACACACAATTGATATTAACCTCATGTATGCCTAACGAATAAAGGTGCAAAACACTTTCTTTGATATATGGAATATCGGCACTGCTTATGGTAACCTTAGTTCCACCATTGGGAAATTGCTTAAGCCAAAGAGGAATATTACGAACAACATCGTCGTAAGAGCCACGTTCTTTTCCTCCACCTTTCCAAATCCTATTCAAATCGTGCTTCTGTTTGTTTCCATCTATTGTAATGCCAATGCTTAGGTGACTCTTATTCTTTTCAATAAACTTTTGCACCTTCTCTTCATGGTAATTGATACCATTGGTAGAAAAAGAGAAACGATAAGAATTAAACCAATGATGATTTCTTCTATACAATTCGGTTTTGATATAATCACATATTTTATCTATCAAATCTATTTCCAAGAAAGGCTCGCCACCTATAAAATCCCAAACGACAGATTCTTCCTTGAAATCTTGTTCATTGTCAAGAATGTAGTCGATAGCTTGTTTTGCCACAGACCATGACATTCTTTCTTCGGTATTTTTACCTACAAGGTAACAATACTTACAAGCAAGTTGACAATCCTTGGTAACGATAAATGTAATATTTTTTGCTATTCCACTTTGCCAAGGTGCATTGCTTAGTCTTATTATTTCTTTCATTTTTATCTTTTATAATCATTTATTGATATATCATTTTGTGTAAAATTTGATTCATATAAATTTTATACAAAATGATATATCAATAGATTTTAATTAATTAGACACTCCAGAGCATCCAGTGTAACAATTGCCTTCGCATGATCCGCTACATCCTTTACAATACCCTTTGCATGTAACATAACATGTTTGGTAACAATTTCCTACACAGTCACCCCTACAAGATCCTCTACAACCTTGACAGGTTCCAGAACATCCATAACTACAATAATTGCATCCCATTGGTTCAGGTTCTGCTTCTGTGGCCTTTACAATTGCAGGAGCGTTAGCTAATAATACTGCACCTAAAATAGGTAATGCACTTTTTGCTGCTTTCTTGAAGAAATCTCTTCTTGATTGGATTTCTTCGCTTTGTTTTTTATTTTCCATAAAAAACCTCCCAATCCCATCGAATTCCAAAACGGGTACTTTAAAAATTGTTTGTTATTATTAATGATATATACAAAAAGAAAACGCGGGAATCCAACTATCGCTCATCCCGCACATCGAGGCTCTCGCATTGCCCATCATCCGAGGATAAGCAATGCCGAAGCCCACGTTATGTTGATATACTAAAAGTCCTGGGAACTATGTATAACAAACCCATGGGACATTGACCTTGCCTTACCTTGCGGATGACGTATTGAATTTGCGAGATTCGATATGCCGCAGATAAAACGTTTGTTCAACGTCTCTTTCTATATATGTTTGTGTCGCCCACCCTTTTACCCGTTAAGGCTTCGGAGCTAACGACGGTGCAAATGTACAAACATTTTTCGATATATACCATAATTTAACACTATTATTTTTCCTAATGCTATATATAATCTTTATTTATAGATGTTTATATTCGAATGAAATTATTTGGAAAGTAGGGCAAATGTTGTGCTATATACAGATGATAAACTGTATAAATTGGCATTTTTCAACTACTATACTTCCGTTTTATAACCATGCGGTTTAGCCATCAAAACTGCCATACTTACGGGTCAAAACCATGGGAGTTTTGGGTCAAAAGTATGGCACTTTTGGGTCGTAAACCGCAGGGTTATGCAATGCCACCCCTTGAATGGAGAAAAATTCGTGTTTTGTTATTACAGCAATGATGTTGAAAATAGTTTTGGATAGTACAATATTTTTTGAGAAATGTCGTAATTAATAAGTTATTGCAGATGTTTAATAACAAAATAGGATATTATTTGAGCAGGATTGTTATTGAATAGGATATTAAATGAGCATATTATGGATAAGAAAACTCTTGAATTTGTAACGTACTGTATTGGTAAACTTTCGCTATCGTTAAACTTGCCACAGCAGGATGTGTATCGCAGGTTAAAGAGCTCGGGTATTTTGTATGAATATATCGTGCCTTCATACGATGTGCTTCACACATTTAGTTCTCGTTATTTGATGGAGGATTTGACTGAGTATATGAAGGAGAAAGGAGTGTTGTAGTTATGAAGTTGTATCATTCGTCAAATGTAATTGTTGATTATCCTGATACGAAGCATTCTCATAAGTATCTTAATTTTGGATGTGGTTTTTACCTTACTTCTATTTACGACCAGGCTGTGAGATATGCACAGCGTTTCAAAAGGAGGGGACAAGCGGCATGGCTAAATACGTATGAGTTTTCTATTGTCGAAGAAGAACAATGGAATATAAAGAAATTTGATACATACGATAAGTATTGGCTTGATTTTGTTGCACAATGTAGAGAAGGTAAAGATGTAGGAGATTTTGATATAATTATAGGAGGAATTGCTAATGATAGGGTAATCATAACGCTTGATAGATATTTTATGGGTGAAATTTCTCAGGAAGAAGCCTTGGGATTTCTGCGATTTGAGAAACCAAACATACAATATTGCATACGTTCGGAACGAATGTTAAATCAATGTCTTACTTATATAGAAAGTGAACAGATATGACCGAAGAAAGCAAACAAGTAATAAGGAGTACACAGTCGGCAAGAATTATATTATGTATTAGCGAGCTTTATGGGGTGTCTCTTTCTGAGGCAACGGATATTTATTATAATTCGGAAACATCCAATATGATTGAAGAAGGTGTTGCCGATTTGCATTGTCGGAGTGATAAATATTTGGCCGAAGAGGTGTGGATTGAATATCAGGAACAAATGTCTACATCGAAAAAGTCCATATAAGGAACGCCAATATTCCCTGTTCTTTCCTTCTCTACCTTCCGTAAACGTTTCCGTCTTCGAGTAGGCGGAGGCGTGTGGAATCGTAGGCAGTGTTTAGGAAACTTTTTGAGGGGACGAAGCATGGCGTTGATATACCGGCGATGTCTATTATGGTGTGGAATAGGTCGTCTATCATATAGGGGGTGTTTAGGCGTTGATGTAAAGGCGGGTGATTGTTTTCCCAATATTTCTTTTGTGCAGGTGATAGCCATAGTATGAATGGTATTTCTATGTTTGCGTTTGGTATTTTGCCGGCATAGTCGTGCCCACAGTATTCGCCTTCGTCGTACACATTCTCGCCATGATCAGAGATGTATAGTGCCGTAATTCGAACTTGGGGTTTCGATTGGCTGTAGATGTCGAGCATCGAGAAAATGCTGTCCACAACGTAGTCGTTGTAGTAGATGGCGTTGTCGTAAGAGTTTATTATTTGTGTACGTTTGTTGGTCGAGGGTTCAAATATGGCGTATTCGGAGGGGTAACGTTTGCTGTATTGGGTGTGGCATCCCATCAGGTGGAGGAATAATGGCTCGTTCCACTTCCGGTACGGCAAGGCGTAGAAAGCGTTGGTGGATAATGTTGTCTACAAAAAATACAGCAATAAAAATCCATACTGCAATCCAAACAATTTTTTCTTTCTTGGTTTTGAATGGGAGAGGCGGAATATGTTTCAAGGCTAGGATAAACAAAGCTGTGTAGGGTATAAGCAGCAATAGTAGGGGAGTAGCTTTGATGGTCATAAATTCGGATGCTTCGTTGATGTTTGTGTTGAGGAATACAAAAATGGACGAGGCATTTAGCGGACATTTAACCACAATCCAATGAAACAGATTTACAAGACCGTCGGCAAA
>JAFWBF010000076.1 GCA_017507285.1 Bacteroidales bacterium
GCTGGCCGACGATGTGTCGAAAATGTGTTCGGCCTCGCCCGCCGATGTGCTTATGCACGTAAGGGCCTTGGAGCAGTGCATAGGGTGGCACCTGGCCCATAGCAACGTGGTGAAGCTCGACAGCCTTGGCACCTTTTACCCTTCCATAAACGCCTCGGCAGTAGATTCGCCCGAAAAGGTGAATCAATTCTCCATCAAGAGGTTGGGTGTCCTATTCCGCCCCTCGGAGCGTTTGAAGGAGCTGATAAACAAAGCCGGTGTAAAGCTGGCCGACAAGAGGATTTTCGAAGCCGAAACACACCCGACAAGAAAATTTATGAAAGACGAATAATTATTTTAAATAACGTAATCTATAAACACTTAAACAAAGGAGGTAAAACATGGCAAAGAAACGCTATTGGACCTACGAGGCAAAGAAAAAGAAAGTCTTGAAACAAGACAAATGGGTGGCAACCCTTCGCCGCCAAGATCATCTTACGTTGGACGAAACATCGGAAATGGTATCCATACGAGGCAGCATCCTGCCCGGCGAAGTGAGAGGCCTGCTGCGTGCATATCTCGAACAAATACGCTACCATGTGCTGAAAGGCGACAGCGTAAACATACAAGGATCAGGCACTTTCTACCCAAAGATGACATCAAAAATGGTAGATACCGCCGCCGAAGCTACGGTAAGCAACTGCGTGAAAGACATCACCATTGGCTTTCGCCCCAGCAACGAACTAAAAGAAATTATTAACAAGTCGGGATTCCGTGCCTTTTCGCCGGCCGACAATGCAACACCAAGGGAGGAATAGTTATGGATCTGCAACTGGTAAAAACAAAAATGGGCATAGGACCCAAAAAAGGACAAGAGCAATACACTCTGAAACGTGTAAGTTATGGCAATATAACATCCGAAGCCATACTGGAAGAAATACAGTCGGCATCAACCTTTAGCAGCGCCGACGCCGAGGCCATCATCAGCGCCTTTGCAGGTGTGATGATCGAAGGCATCGCCGATGGCCGAATTGTAGACCTTGGTGTGCTGGGAACCATCTACCCAAAAATAACTGCCAAGGCCGTAGACACAAAAGAGGAATGCACCGTCGAGACCATCAAAACCAAAAGCATCCTCTACCGCCCCGATGCCGACCTTTCGGACGAAGCCAAGAAGATGAAACTGCGTATTATTGACGTACTTCCGTCCGACCCCTCCACCACCAATCCCGACGATAATGAGCCCGACAGCGGCGGATCTACACCCGGCGGTGGCTCCGGCGGCGACGACCTGGTGGGATAGAACCTCATTCCGGTTTCGGAACAATTGTATGAGATTTTCATTGTGTTAAAAATAGGGCTGAAAACTTTTTTGTTTCAGCCCTTAACTTTATCAAAAATATTAATTAGAGAATATATTTGGTGGAGTGGAAAAAAATGTGTAATTTTGCCCCCCGAAAATCACATCATAATTAATGTTTAAAAAGATATAAAAATGAGAAAGGTAAATTTGATGAAAGGTTTGTTAACCCTAATGTTGACAGCTGTTTGTACACTTGGACTAAACGCTCAGGATAAGCTGGAAGGAACTAATAAAAACATGGAATACGAGTATTCAATTTCTACAAAAACCACAATGTTTCAAGACAGCATCGGAGCTATGTCGGTAAATATAGCCAACCGATATGTTTTTACAGAAAGATTTTCGTTGGGTGTGCAAATATCTCCAACCTTCTTTACCTACTATTCCGATAAATCGGACGAGTTATATACCAAGGACAATGATTTGTTTTTGCCCGTATTGATATCATTCCGCTACGATATTCTTCCAAAAGGAAAAATTTCGCCTTATTTTACTGCCAACTTTGGTACCGGTATATTGTTTAGCGAAGCCGACAGATGGGTGTTGCACGGCGGTGCCTATGTAGGTTTGGACTTCTTTAGAAGAGAATTGTTTAGCTTGTTTGTCGAATTTGGGTTAGATTATGGCGTGTTAGGCATATATACTCCTTTCAAAATCGGTTTCCGTTTGTAGTAAATAGAAAGTATAAATATAAATATTACAAATGAAAAATAAATTTATCAGTAGAAATGTTGTATTATTTGTTGCAACGATGTTGATGGGTTCAACCCTCGGCGTTAAGGCACAGTTTAATACCAAAGAGAAAACAGAGGAATATGAGTTTGCAATTTCGCCCAAAACCAGTATCGTATACGAGCAGATAGATGTAATCTCATTAAGTTTTGCGGCTCGTTATTGTTTCAACAACAATGCTTCGTTGGGGCTTCAAACTACTCCTACTTTTTATACTTACATGGAACAAACCACCGAGACAACTTTGACATATCGTAACGATGTGTTTCTGCCATTGATGCTTACCTTTCGGTATACTATGTTGCCTTACGAGAAAATTTCGCTCTACGTTAATCTGAATGCCGGTGCGGGAATTTACTTTGCCGATAATGGTGGCGAGGCTTTCGGATTGCATGGCGGTTTGTATCTGGGTGCAGATTTGTTGCAACGCGAAAACTTTGATTTGTTTGTCGAATTAGGTGTTGAATACAGTGTCCTAGGGCCGTTAACGCCTTTGCGAGTGGGCTTCCGCCTATAGTACAGCCGAAGAAAAACTAAATTCGGTAGCCTATTTTATCAAAGAGTGAAAGTAAAAAATAAAATAAGTTCTCGTAGCCCGGTGGTTGCGAGAACTTATTTTGTTTGGTGCTGTGGCACCATTTTATATTATGCCTATAATATCGTGGATGTCGGCAATATTGTGGCGGTCCAAGTATTCTTGTATGCCTTCTATTACCTTTATCGTTACTGTTGGGTCTATAAAGTTGGCAGTTCCTATTTCCACGGCAGTGGCTCCGGCCATCAAAAACTCCAACGCATCGTATGCCGACGATATACCGCCCAAACCTATCACAGGTATTTTTACCGCCTTCGACACCTGCCATACCATTCGTACAGCCACCGGTTTGACTGCCGCCCCCGACAATCCTCCGGTTATGGTTGAGAGTACGGGTTTGCGACGCTCTACATCTACAGCCATTCCAAGCATAGTGTTGATGAGCGACACAGAGTCGGCACCCGCGCCTTCCACAGCTTGGGCTATCTCTACAATGTTGGTAACGTTGGGTGTGAGCTTAACTATCAAAGTTTTGGAGTATACTTTTCGTACTTCGCTTACTACTTGTGCAGCCATATCGGCATTAGTGCCAAACCCCATACCGCCTTTTTTTACATTGGGGCATGAGATATTTAGTTCTATTGCAGGTATATTGTCCAATGCGTTTATTTTGCTTGCCGTTTCGCAATATTCATCTATTGTGGAGCCGGACACATTTACTATGATGTTTGTGTCGAAATGGCGTATTCGTGGATAGATATTGTTGCAGAAAGCGTCGACACCTACGTTTTGCAGTCCTACGGCATTTAGCATTCCCGATGGCGTTTCGGCCATACGCGGATAGGGGTTTCCCTCGCGGTGGCTGCCGGTAGTACCTTTTACAATAATACCTCCCAGCCGATTGATATCAATAAAGTCGGCAAACTCTTCGCCGTAGCCAAAAGTTCCCGAAGCGGTCATTACAGGATTCTTTAGCTTTAGTTTATGTATATTTACTTCTAACATTTCGTGATCTATTACGGGTTTATTACAAAAAAATACTTTGTTTTAGGAGTTGCACCATTTGGTTAGGTCTTTGGCGTAGAATACAGGGCCTTCCTTGCATACACACTTATGTCCTTCGTCGGTATCGGCAACGCAACATAGGCATGCACCTATACCACAAGCCATATTGTTCTCCAACGACACTTCGCAGTCAATACCTTTTTCATTGGCGTATCGTGCTATTGCTTTCATCATAGGGTTGGGGCCGCAAGTGACTATACGATCGTATGCTTTGCCAAAAACGGAGTGCGATGTTACCAATCCTTTTTCGCCCAGGCTACCATCTTCGGTAGCGAAGTGCAGGTCGGCATATTTGCCAAACTCATCCTTTATTGGTATAAGGTCGGCAGTGCGTCCGCCAAGTAGAACAGTGGGGCGTATGCCTTTGGCGTGGTAGCAACGTGCGGTATGCAGCAACGGTGCCAAGCCACAACCACCGCCTACAAGCAATACCTTGTGCCCTTCTACCGAAAAGCCTTTGCCTAGCGGATAAACGAGGTTGAGGCTTTCGCCAATTTCTAGTTGCGAAAGGGTAGAGGTGCCTTTGCCTACTATCTGTATGAGTAGCGAAAGGGTATTGGCTTTTTCGTCAACGTCATGAATAGATATCGGCCGACGCAGATATACGTTCTTGTTGTTTTTTACTTCCACCTCTACAAATTGGCCGGGCATTATCACGGGGAGGGTAGAGGGGTGCTTGAGCACTAGTTTGAAATACTGTGGACCGTAGTTTTCTTTGCCCACGATGGTGAAATTTGTTATATGTTTAGTCATAAATAATATTGTTATCGTTTAGTAACGTTACTGTTCTTTTTACTTTTAAGCCTATGTTTGTGAAAGTGCATGCTTGTGTAGCTTATCCATTGTCCGAAAGAAATTTCATTCTCATCAGTCTTATTTCTTCTTCAGAATAATCTTCATCGGCCAGTTCGTCTATGGCATCTTGTATGGAATTGCTTTCGGCTTCCATAAAATATTCGTATATCACTTCTTGGTGTTCTTCTTCGATATAATCGTTTATATAGAAATCTATGTTTAGTTTTGTACCCGATGCGATGATGTGTTCCATTTCGGTTAGTAGTTCATTCATGGTCATATTTCGACCTTGAGCGATGTCTTCAAGAGATATTTTGCGATCTATGGCTTGTATTATATATACTTTATTGCCCGATTTGTTGACTACCGAGCGAACCACTATATCTTGCGGACGTTCTATATTGTTTTCTTTTACATATTCTTTTATGAGTTCGATAAAAGGTAGTCCGTATTTCTTGGCCTTGTTAATGCCTACACCGGTTATCATGCTCATCTCTTCTACTGTTGTAGGATATTGTATTGTCATATCTTTAAGCGAACGTTCTTCAAATATTACGTACAATGGCAGCTGCTCTTTTTCGGCCATGCTTTTAAGCAGTTTTTTCAGTTGTATGAACAATACTTCGTCGCCTACAGAGCTGCCGTTCGATGGTTGGGTGGCTATTATTTCTTCGTTGGCTTCTTCGGAGTAGTCGTGGTCACAGGGTACGTATATTGGATACGGCTTCTTTAAGAATTTCATGCCCAAAGTTGTTACTTTAAGTACCCCGAAACTTTCTATCTCTTTGTGTACAAAACCTTCAAATATTGCTTGTCGTATTACTGCTTTCCAATACAAAATATCGCGGTCGATACCTTTGCCAAATTCGTTGAGTAGGTGATGTTTGTATATTTTTGTATGAGAGTTGTATCGACCCAATATTACATCTATTACTACCTTTGCTTTGAATGACTGCTGTACGGCAAGTATTGTTTCTAATACATATATCATCTCTTCTTTCGATTCGATACGTTCTTTTGGCTTTAGGCAGTTGTCGCAACATCCGCAGTTTTCTACAGAGTAGTCTTCGCCAAAGTATTTAAGCAAGTTCATCCTTCTACATACCGACGATTCGGCATACGATACCATTTCTTGTATCAGTTGGTTTGCCATTTCTTGTTCGGCCATATTTTTGTCGGAAAAGAATTTATATAGGCGCTCCACATCTTGGTCGGAGTAGAAAGCTATGCATTTGCCTTCACCACCATCGCGACCGGCACGTCCGGTTTCTTGATAATAGCTTTCAAGGCTTTTTGGTATATCGTAGTGGATAACGAAACGTACATCGGGCTTGTCTATTCCCATTCCAAAAGCTATTGTGGCTACAATAACGTCAACATCTTCCATTAGGAATTTGTCTTGGTTTTCGTTGCGTGTTTTGTTGTCCATACCGGCATGGTATGGTAGAGCTTTTATGTTGTTTACTATCAAAAGTTCGGCCAATTCTTCTACACGTTTGCGTGTAAGGCAATATATTATTCCGGATTTGTTTGGATTCTCTTTTATGAATCGTATTATTTCTTTGTGCAGTTGCATATTGTCTGTCGGCTTTGGTCGTACTTCGTAGTATAGGTTTGGCCGGTTGAACGACGATACAAACAGCTTGGCATTTTCCATCTTTAGGTTTTTGATGATGTCTTGTTGTACTTTTGGTGTTGCCGAGGCTGTAAGTGTAAGAACTGGTGCTTTTTTGTTGATATTGTCTATGGCGGCTCTCAGTTTTCTGTATTCGGGGCGAAAGTCGTGTCCCCAGTCTGATATGCAATGAGCTTCGTCAATAGCAAAAAATGATATATGTAATTGGCTTAGAAATTCAACGGTGTCTTCTTTTGATAATGTTTCGGGAGCAATGTATAGTAGTTTTGTTTTCCCAAGAAGTACGCTGTCTTTTACTTCTTTTGTTTGTACTCGTGATAGAGAAGAGTTGAGGAAGTGGGCTATAGATTCGTTGCCCGAATTGTATCGCACTGCATCTACTTGGTTTTTCATCAGTGCTATTAGTGGCGATACTACAATGGCCATTCCGTCCGACATTATCGCGGGAAGTTGATAACACAACGATTTGCCACCTCCGGTAGGCATGATAACAAATGTATCATTTCCTTCCAAAATGCTGCGAATTATTGCTTCTTGTTCACCTTTGAATTGGTCAAAACCGAATGTTTTCTTCAACATTTCTTGAAGATTTATCGTAGTAGTGTTTTTCTTTTCGTCTGATTGTATTGTCATTAATCTATTTCTTTCAAAAACTCACAAATTTATTCTTCTCCAAACGCAAATATTTTTGTAATTTTGCGTCCGATTTCTGAATGTAAAGTTATGAATATTTTTTCACACTACAAAATAAATTTCACGTGAAAACAAATAATGAGATAAAAGAAATTGCTGTTCAAGTAATTAAAAAAGAAAAAAAAGCTATCGAAAACTTGGAAAAATATATAGATGATAACTTTTCGAAGGCTATAAAAACCATTTTTTCGAGCAAAGGGCGCGTAATTATTACGGGTATTGGAAAGAGTGCAAACATAGGTATGAAGATAGTTTCGACACTTAATTCAACAGGCACACCGGCCATATTTATGCATGCGGCTGATGCCATACATGGCGATTTGGGTATAATACAAAACGACGATGTGATTATATGCATATCCAAAAGTGGAAATACACCCGAAATAAAAGTGTTGATACCATTGATAAAAAACACATCAAATCCACTTATAGCTATAGTGGGTAATATGGATTCGTTTTTGGCTCAGCAGGCCGATGTGGTGCTTAATACCACTGTTGATTCCGAAGCCGATCCTAATAATCTTGCTCCCACAACAAGTACAACGGCACAGCTGGTTATGGGCGATGCTTTGGCTGTGGCCCTCTTGCAGTGTCGAAAGTTTACGGCACAGGATTTTGCAAAATACCATCCCGGAGGTGCTTTGGGAAAACAATTATATTTGCGCGTTGAAGATTTGTATAAGCAAAATGAAAAACCTATGGTTGCTCCCGATACCGGTGTGCGTGAGACTATTTTGGAAATGACTTCGAAAAGGTTGGGTTGTGCTGTGGTGGTAGAAAATGATGTGGTGCAAGGAATTATTACCGATGGCGATTTACGGCGTATGATGAAATCAAACGATTCGGTCGATCATCTTACTGCAAAAGATATAATGTCGGATAGTCCAAAAACAATATACGAAAATGAATATGCTACCAAAGCCTTGTCCATGATGAGAGCCTCGTCAATAACCCAACTGATAGTTGCAGACGACCAAAAACATTATCTTGGAGTGGTGCATTTACACGATATTTTACGTGAAGGAATTATATGAAAAAACGGCAAAAATGCTTGTTGTTTCGGGTAAAAAAACATGTAAAAACAGCAAAAGTAACGAAAAAAATGATGTTTGTAATACTTTGGTAAATAGATAACTAAAAAATATATTTGAAAATAATTGCAAAATAAGTTGGTTGATTGAAATAAAAGTAGTACTTTTGCAAACTCAAAACGATGAGAAACGGTTTGACTAAGTAGCTCAGCAGGTAGAGCACATCCCTTTTAAGGATGGGGTCCTGGGTTCGAATCCCAGCTTAGTCACGACAAGTTTGTTGGTAAAATAATTTAGTTTCTGGTTTGACTAAGTAGCTCAGCAGGTAGAGCACATCCCTTTTAAGGATGGGGTCCTGGGTTCGAATCCCAGCTTAGTCACAAAAATTTTTAAGCGGAGTTGTTTGTAGCAACTCCGCTTTTTTATTGTTCTTTTTTGTCAAACTTTTGCCATCCATCGTTTCTGCCATTCAGGTAGTCGTGATAATATCCTAGTATTTTGGACGACATCTCGTCGGGGTGGGTAATGTTTCTATCAATAAAATACGTCTTTAATCGTGAGCCACCCCACAGATACCAATTGTTTCTCAACCACATTCCAAGCGAATGGTGAAGGTTAATTGTAGAACTTTTCATAATGTAATACTTGTCTTTTTTGGATAACATGGAGTCTAATTCTTTGAAACACTCTTCGATGTTTTTGGGTATATATATTCCGTTGATAGTGTCTTTGACTAGCTGTTTTCGGTACTCGATCCTATCAATTTTGTTTTGTTTTATTTTTTCCAATCGTGCTGTTACTCTATTTTTCTTTCTTACCAAACCAAACACTTCTTTGTACCAATAATCTACATTGTTGGAAAAATTGTTTGTGTCGAATATTGCATTATCAATGTTTTTGGATAGTTTTTGTATAGGTATGCTGTCGGCATTGTATACATTTACTACCTCGGCATGCCCCGATTTATGCACTTTCAGCCATAATCCAACTCTGTAGAATTTATAAAAATCCCTATCTCTATAGTCTTTATTAGGCTTTAACTCTAATAACTTTGCTATAATTTGGCCGGATTCAATTTTCCTATTACCATCAATCATTTTGGCATAATCACTTGGACATCTAAAGAGTTGTTTTGTCCGCCTTTGTGGGGCAACAGACTGCAATTTATGTATACTTAGGCTATCGAAACTATGTGTGGAAAAACTTCCTTTCGGCATGTCGAAAATTACTAATTTCCTATTGTGGGTATATATAAATACGGTGTCGCCAAATTGATATACTGGCCTTTTATGCAACAATGTGTCGCGAGCAGTGGTATTGGGTTTGTAATACCTATTGTATAAACCACTGTTCGCATCCATCACTACACTATCTAAAAGATTAAATAATAATCTATTTTCGCCGGTTCCGCAGAAATCTTTTATAGAAAAACGGTTTACCAATTTGCCATCGCAAAATAATGATACAGCCTCATTACGCCAATATTCTTTTGGCAAATCTGTAGAATAATTCCGGCTGTAACGATAGTCGTAGTTGAACAGATGGAGTAGATGTCGGCCATCGTTGCTTATAAGTAGTTCGCCATCAGTCATACATTCGTCTATTGCAAACATAAGGCTGTCGGTGGCTGTGTGGTATACCTCTGTGGTGCCTACTAGTAATTGTTGTGTGCTTGAATATGGTTTGCTTACTGCATAATATTCGCCATTGGGCGAGTATACCGAAATAATATCACGATAAGTGTATACCGTTTGAGCTGTTAAACTAAATGGGCAAACGAGTAGCGATATATAAGCAAGTGCTTGTAAGTGCATTTTTATTGTCTTTTCCATACCCAATAGGCAGCCATTACATTATATCCAGCACCATCATCAGCACAAATCCAAGGGCTACGCCTATGGTGCCTATGTTGGAGTGGTCGCCGTTTTGCGATTCGGGTATCAGCTCTTCCACTACCACATATATCATTGCGCCGGCAGAGAACGCCAGCAGATATGGAAAGATAGGCATCATAAGGTCTATAAGTACTATGGTGATTATGGCTGCTATGGGTTCTACTATTCCAGACAGGGCTCCATAGCCAAAGGCTTTTTTGCGACTCATACCTTCGCTACGCAGTGGCATGGAAATGATGGCACCTTCGGGAAAATTTTGTATGGCTATGCCTATTGATAGGGTTATGGCACCGGCTATGGTAATAGCCGTTTGTCCGCTTATGGCACCGGCCAATACTACTCCTACGGCCATGCCTTCGGGTATATTGTGAAGGGTAACGGCAAACATAAGCATTGTGCTGCGTCCTAGCTTACTTTTCATACCTTCGGGCTTGTCGGAGCCAAGGTGGAGATGCGGTATTACGGTATCGAGCAGCAGCAGAAAGCCCATGCCGCCCAAAAAACCTATGGCAGGAGGTAGCCAAGCATATTGGCTTTGACCTTCCGAAACCTCTATGGCGGGTATAAGCAACGACCATACCGAGGCTGCTATCATTACTCCCGAAGCAAAGCCAAGCAAAAACTTCTGAAACTTCGTTCCCATCTTATCGCGGAGCAAAAACACAGTGGCAGCTCCCAGCAATGTTCCCATAAAGGGTATAAGTAATCCTATAGTTATTGTATCCATATATTCGAGTTTTTTGATTAATAACATATCGTAAACGAAATTTGCTTTGGAAAATTGTACAAAAATTTCTACCAAACTTGCTATAAAAAACTATGCGGTTTACGATCCAAAACTCCCATACTTACGGGTCAAAAGTATGGGAGTTTTGATGTCTAACTCCCATGGTTACGACCCCAAAGTATGGCACTTACGGATGTCAAATA
>JAFWBF010000077.1 GCA_017507285.1 Bacteroidales bacterium
GTCATAGCATAAGCAGCTTCTTCCATGGTATCCGGAGCATAGGCATTAAATTCTATGTTTTGCAACTTGCGTTTGCGTTTGTCTCGTGCCGTATACTTCCACGAATTTCGTGCCAAGGCATACATGTTGTACATCCACCAATAGGCAGGCATTATCTCCAACTCGTCCTTGGCAGGATTATTATTTATCAATGCAAAAGGCAATGGACTATCAATCTCGGCAGGATACTGAGCTTTGGCCAACAAAGTGTAGGAAGCAAAACGACTGGAATGCTTAAGACTGGCACAAAGTCCGGGCCAAAAACCACGTCCGGCCTGTATTTCATTATCGTTGGTACGACTATTATGATTGCTACCCACTGTAGCACCGGCAGCTATATTAGACTGCCCCATTATAAGGGTGGCTATAAGAAAAGAGTTGTTGTGATGTTGCTCATGGGCAGGGAATACAAGATTGTTCAGCACCTCACAACACGCTATAGTACTATTATCACCAATAAATGAGTCTATAAGTCTGGCACCATATTTGAGAGCCGAGTTGTTGCCCATCACAAAGTTCTCGGCCATACACGAGTTGTGCAGATGGCAGCCATAGCCCACTATTCCATTCTTCAGGATCACACCATCGGCTATACATGTAGGCTCATCTTGGCCGGACTTCACTGTAATGTTTTGTAGCCTGTTCACGCCGTCTATAACAGCACACTCTCCTACCTTCACATCCACTAGGGACAATGTGTTTTTTACCACAGCATTACAACCTACTGTTCCATAGTAGCCACGTCGAGCATCGGCAGTAAGCTGAGTCATCTCCACTAGTCGACATTTCAGTTCTTTGTCATCAATATATTTTGCCCACATATAGGCATCGGCGGCTACCATATCTTCGAATGGTGAAATCTCTCTTCCGCCGGCTTCGTTCATCACGGTAAGCACAAGACGGCTATCTTCGTCCTCCCCTTCCTTTACCACTCCGTTGCCAAACTTGGCAGTGGGTGTTGTTCTCATTTCCTTTATGTTGAAAAGAACACATTCTCTACCCACTATATAGTTTGCCAAATAATCTACATTATGAATAGCCACATTGTCGCCAATATCCGACGATATTATTATAGTGTTATATATACCTATGGGCAGTTGCAAATGGTCATATTGCAAAACACCGCAACATATATCTCCAATACGTATCAATCCATAGAATTTACTATTGCGTATACATTCGGCATCAAACATATCCGAAACCAACACCCTATTCCAATCATCGGCATAGTTGGCATTAGCTTTGAGGATGGAAATTTCGTCGTTAGTTAGGTTTCGCCAATGCTTTTCGGTAGCATTTACTTGTTTGTTGCGAATATAATACTCATTTTCTCCCTTTGGGAAAAAGTTCTCCTGCACAAAACCATCACCCAATTTATTGTTCTTTAAAAAGCTTACTTTCGTCATTTTATATTGTACATATTGTTATCAATAAATGTTTATTTTGTTCCGGTATGTCCAAACCCGCCTTCACCTCGTTCGGTTTCGGACAGTATTTCCACTTGTTCCCATTCGGCTTTTTCATGACGTGCTATAACCATTTGTGCTATACGTTCGCCATCTTCCACCACAAAATCTTGATTGGAAAGATTTACCAATATAATACCTATCTCGCCACGGTAGTCAGCATCAATAGTTCCGGGAGTATTCAATAGAGTAATACCTTTCTTTAATGCCAAACCGCTACGCGGACGCATCTGTGCTTCGTATCCTTCAGGCAGTTCAATAAAAAGACCGGTTTTTATCAATGCTCGTTCCAAAGGTTTAAGGGTTACACTGCCATCGGGCAGAAAAGCCTTTATATCCATTCCTGCCGATAATGCCGTTTCGTATTGTGGCAAGCTATGATGAGATTTATTTATTATCTTTATCTTCATATATTCTATTCTATCGTAAAAAAGGTTTTAATAACACCGTCAGCATCACTAAAACCTTTTATTTATCAATATTTTATCTACTTACGAATCAACACCTCATCTATCATTCCGTATTCTTTTGCCTCCATCGCAGTCATCCAATAATCTCGGTCGGCATCTTCCCAAATCTTCTCGTAAGTTTGTCCCGAATGATGAGCAATGATATCGTAAAGTTCTTTTTTCAATTTACCTATCTCGCGAGCTGTAATTTCTATATCGCTGGCCTGACCTTCGGCACCGCCCATAGGCTGATGAATAAGTACTCTCGAGTGGGTCAATGCAGTACGCTTGCCTTGCTTACCGGCACACAATAACACCGATGCCATCGAAGCTGCCAAGCCTGTGCATATCGTAGCCACATCGGGATTGATATACTGCATAGTATCATATATTCCCAAACCGGCATATACCGATCCTCCCGGAGAATTGATATATATTTGAATATCCTTGGTACTATCTACCGACTCCAAGAACAACAATTGTGCTTGTATAACGTTGGAAACAGTATCGTCAATAGGAACGCCCAAAAATATAATTCTATCCATCATCAATCTAGAAAACACGTCCATCTGTGCTACATTGAGCTGACGTTCCTCTATAATTGTGGGATTCAAATAATTTGTGGTTATTGATGTATACTTATCAAATGTTGTGCTACTTATACCCCTATGCTTTATTGCATATTTACGAAATTCGTTTTGCATAATATTCTTGTTTATGAGTTGTTTTTTTATTCTAATAATTTATATCTTGTTTCTGTAAAACAACAGTCTAGTTTATTGGTTTCCTATTTATCCAACAAATTGGGTCTGCGTTGCTTTGTTCGTTCTATCGATTGTTCATACCTCCATTGGTCTATCTTGGCATGATTTCCCGACAACAATATATCCGGTACTTTCCAACCTCTAAAATCGACCGGACGAGTATATACCGGAGGCGATATTAGATTATTTTGAAAAGAATCTGACAATGCCGAAGTCTCATCATTAAGCACACCGGGTATCAGTCTGATAACAGAATCGGATATTACAGCCGCAGCCAATTCTCCTCCCGTAAGAACATAATCGCCAATAGATAATTCCAACGTAATAAAATGTTCTCTAATCCTCTCGTCGATGCCTTTATAGTGACCACAAAGAATGATTATATTCTCCATCATCGACAGTCTGTTGGACCTACTTTGGCTAAGCAACTCCCCATCAGGAGCAGTATATATTATTTCGTCGTATTTTCGTTCTGCCTGTAGCCCTTCTATGCAAAGAGCTACCGGTTCGATACCTATAACCATTCCGGCACCACCGCCATAGGCATAATCATCGACACTGCCATAATTATTTTGAGAATAATCATGCAAATCGTGAAAATGAACATCTACAAGCTGCTTGTTTTGTGCCCTTTTTAGTATTGACTCCTCAAAGAAAGACGACAACATTTTAGGGAACAATGTAATAATATCCAATCTCATAACCTTCGATTTAGAAATATATTATCTCAACCTCAGCCTTTGCCCCGGACGAATAATACTTGTTTTCCTCAATCCATTTAGTCGGCAAAGTTTATTGACCGTAGTTCCATTTCTCCGAGCAATTGAGCCCAATGTATCGCCCCTGCGCACCTTATAGTATTTCGAGCCTCCACCGGCATAATGCTGATTTGCTGCTTTTTTCTGACGAAAACATGAGGCTGTAAGCTGCAATGTATCGCTTTTTAACTTATGAGCGCCCTCTGTAAAATCAATAATAACATCCGGATTTATAGCAGCACCCAAGTAACGAGTTTCAAAATGCAAATGACTACCAAACGAACGACCTGTATTGCCGGCCAATCCTATTTGTTCACCGGCTTTTACCTCCTGACCACATTCCACTTCTCTCTTCGACAAGTGTGCATAATAGGTTTCCAAGCCATTATCATGACGTATTACCACAAGGTTTCCATACGATTTGTTCCATTTTGACACACGCACTATACCATCGAATGTGGAGTATATAGGTGTACCGGTAGGCATAGCCAAATCTATACCATAATGAAATCGACGACGACGTGGTCCAAATCTCGAACTTATTCTATAGCTTTCTGCCGGATGGGCATACTTCTGATTCTTTGCGGGATTAACCAACACTATAGGTGTTGTATCTTTTTTATTAGAAAAATCTACTTTGGGATAGTGTATAGTATTATTATCAAAACTGGCATATAATATATCTTCTTCGTTTTCTGCACCCTCATCTTCCAGATAAGACTCGAAATAATTATATACTACAGTGTCGGAATTCAACATACGAAACAATGTCTCTTCCAAAACTACTGTTTCTATAGTATCCGTCTCTTCAAAAATAGTTTCCAATGTATCCAATCTGTATGATTTGTTTTGAACTTGTGCCAATCCAACATTTTCCAAACAACAGACCAAAAACAATGTTACAAATATCTTTCTGTATCTCATTACAATTTTTTTATTCATATCTTCTTTATTAAATACTTTATTGTCTTACTCGACAATTTACACTTTCGCATGTCCCATAAAACATACAACCTCAAGAGGCATCTAAACGAAAGAATTTGCAAAGATACAACTTTTTATTGAAATAACAAAACAATGGAGCTACAATATTTTTATTGCAGCTCCATCATATCAATATAAAAAACTATTTATCATTGCTTTATACGTTCCGAGTATTCACCTGTACGAGTATCTACTTTTATACGTTCACCTTGTTCAATAAACAATGGGATACGCACTTTTGCACCTGTATCTACAATAGCATCTTTCATTGCATTTGTAGCTGTATTTCCCTTTACACCGGGTTCTGTGTAGGTAACTTCCATTTCTACGAATGGTGGCAGTTCGCACAATAGAGGGGTTTCGTTATCGGCATGAACAGTCATTTCCACATATTGATTTTCTTTCAAAAATTGTGGAGCATTGATAAGTTCTTCTTGAATAGCTATTTGTTCGAAAGTTTCGGTATGCATAAAATTGTAACCCATATCATCTTTATACAAGAAAGTGTAAGGACGTCTTTCTACACGTACTACATCTATTTTCGCTCCCGATGGGAATGTATTTTCAAGCATACGACCGGTCTTTACATTACGCATTTTTGTACGAACGAAAGCCGCACCCTTACCGGGCTTTACATGCAAAAATTCTACTATTGAATAAATGTCATTGTTAAATACTATACAAAGTCCGTTTTTAATATCTGCAGTTGTTGCCATATTACATTAATTATTATATTTAGTTTTTAATTATTTTCGTTTTTTCCTTTGCTCATATCTTCCAATATCTTTGTAAGCCTGCGCATATCATCTTTTAGCTCTTGATTTTCTTTTTGCAATACCACACATTTGGCTCTCTCCGACATATAACGAAAAGCTATGGCCAATATCAAGCCCAACATAGACAACATGGTGTTTTTCAAAATAAAAGCCACCAAACATGTAGCCACCAACATCAACCACGACAGGTATAAATAGAGCTTAATAAGAGATTCTTTCTTCATATTTATCATTTAATTTTGAATTTGCAAAGATACATATATTTTAGAAATCCTGCAAGAGTATGAATGTTTTTTTATTTTTATTCTTTGATATTCCAAAAAAGGGGCGTAAATTTGCAAAAAATAAAATAGAATTTATTACACAAAATCAATCTGAAAATGAAAAAGTTATTTATTTCCTTAGCCACAGTATCGGCTGTTATTTTGTCGAGTTGTTGTGGCAACAAAGAAAAAGAAGAAACCCCAAAAACAGAAATGCAACAATTGGTAGAATCGTATGCTCCGGTAAAACTTACCACTGATTTAAGCATACTTAGTGAAAAAGAACGTGCCATGCTTCCTATCCTTATCCAAATTTCAGAAATTATGGATGAGCTATTTTGGCAGCAATCATTTGGCGACAAGAGTGTGTTGGACACTATAAGTGACCAATACATACGCGAATTTGCAATGATACAATACGGTGCTTGGAACCGTTTGGACTGCGAAAAAACATTCGTTCCCGGTTTTGGCGAAAAGCCTAAAGGTGCAAACTTCTATCCTGCAGATATGACAAAAGAAGAATTTGAAGCACTACAAGACCCTGCAAAAGAAAGCCTTTACACTATCATCCGTCGTGATGAAAATGGAGCTTTAAAGGTTATACCTTACCGCGAAGCTTATGCCGAAAAATTGGCTGTAGTAGACTCTCTTATGGGCGAAGCTATTGCACTTGCCGAAGATGCCGGCTTGAAAAACTATCTTGAAAAACGTCGCGAAGCTTTCCGCACCGATGATTATTTTGAAAGCGATATGGCTTGGATGGATATGAAATCCAGTAAATTGGATTTCGTAGTAGGTCCTATTGAAAATTACGAAGACGCTCTTTACGGATACAAAACTGCTTACGAAGCATTCATATTGGTAAAAGACGAAAAATGGAGCAACGACCTTGCCAAGTATACCAAGATGCTTCCTGAATTACAAACCTTGCTTCCTTGCGATCCAAAATACAAACAAGAAGTAGCTGGAACAGAATCTGACTTAAATGTTTACGATGTAATATACTATGCCGGTGACTGCAATTCGGCTAGCAAAACCATAGCTATCAACCTTCCTAACGACGAACGCGTTCAACTTGCAAAAGGTAGTCGCCGTTTGCAACTAA
>JAFWBF010000078.1 GCA_017507285.1 Bacteroidales bacterium
GAAAATAAAATTCCGCAATATTTTATACTAAATGGTCGGAAACTAAGTTATAACTATAATTCATGCTGTAACGAAAACGAAAAAACAGAGAGATAAAGAGATATGGGAATAGTGGCCAGGCAAAGTATCAAAGGCTCTATAGTGAGTTATTTTGGAGTGTTTATAGGGTTTATTACCAGTATGTTGGTAGTAGTACCTTTGGTAGACCCTGCTTCGTATGGGCTGTTGGGTATATTGTGCGATGCCGCCACATTGTTGGGCAGTTTGGCCATGGTGGGCATGGGCGCTTCGGGAGTCAAATACTTTCCGTATTTCAAAAATCCTGCCAAGCATCACAATGGTTTTTTCTATTATTTGCTGGTTATACCATTGCTGGGAGTGACAGTGTTTTTCTCCTTGGCCGTAATACTTAAAGCACCTATAATAAGCTATTTCAGCCAGAATGCTGCCATTTTTGCCAACTATTATTTTTGGATATTCCCCTGGGCTTTCTTTATTGTATATCAGAATATTTTTGCCACCTACAGTAATGTGCTTATGCGTATAGTGATACCCCGCACCGTGCAGGAGGTGATTATACGCATCTTCAATATGGCCATACTGCTTATGTTTGCTTTTAACGTTATTGATATCCATTGGCTTGTGGCTCTTCAGGTGATGGTCTATGGTGTGGCAATGCTGATAAATTTTCTCTACATAGCTCGTATAGACAAGTTGAGTCTACGTCACGACAATAGTTTTGTACCCGCCCCCATGCGCAAAGAGATAGCCTCTTATGCCGGCTATACACTGCTGGCATCGGTAGGTACTACTATTATGCAACGTGTTGATTCGTTTATGATAGCGGGGATGTTGGGCTTGGAATCGTTGGGAATATACCGTATAGCCATGTATATGGGCATTATTAGCGAGATACCCTCGCGGTCGCTATTTGCCATAGCCCAGCCCGTGGCTGCCGAGGCAATAAAGAATAATGATACTGCGGCTTTGTCTAAGCTGCTTAAACAGGTGTCTATCAATCTTATGCTTATAAGTTCGGCAATATTTTTGCTACTTTATATCAATGTGGATAACATATTTGAGCTGGTACCCAATGGACTGCGATATGCAAGTGGTAAATGGGTGATGGTGTTTATAGCCTTGGCAGGAGTTATAAATATCACTTTTACTTTCTCGCTCAATATTCTGCAGCTTTCAAAACACTATATGTATTATTTGCCGTTTTTGCTCCTGCTGTCGTTTTGCGGAATACTGGGCAATCGGCTACTGATACCATATTTGGATATAAACGGAGCTGCCCTTGCCAAGGTGATAACCTACTGTGTGTTTGGGCTATTGCTTACCTCCTTTGTTTATTACAAGCTAAAGATACATCCACTTACGTGGAATCATCTTAAGCTATTGGTATTGGTGCTCTTGGCTATAGGGTTGCATCATTTGCTGCCGGTGCTGCCGGTGCCGTTTTTCGATGCTTTGTATCGCACCGTTCTGATAGCTGTATTTGGAGTAGTGCTGGTTTACAAGCTGAAAATATCGGAAGATGCCAACAAGATAGCCGATAAAGTATTGAAAAAATCAAAGTAACTTTGAATATTATGTACCATTATATAGAGCCTATTCAAAAAAAAATCGTATATTTGCAGAGCATCGAGGCATAGTGAATGTAATGCAAGATAATGTTTATTAAATGATTAAATAGAAAAATAATAGGAATATGAATAAGAAAATACTTCTTTTAGCAGTTTTTGTAGCTTTGGTAGGTAGTGGGATGAAAGCCCAAACAATGGAATATACCAAGTATGTAACACCAGACTATAAGATAACCAATGCAGCTAGTTGCAAGCCTTATAATCATAATATTACAGAGTGTATACATTGGTTGGAAAATGTATCGCCCAATATATTTAAAGAAGAGCAAGCAAAGGCCAAGCAATTTCTTACAGAATGGGCTACACTAAGTAGTGATGTTCAGATAGTAATGGACGAAAAGATAGTAACATTTATCAATTCTAGTCCCGATATGATTATATACTATATAGGAGGTTGGGCCAGAAAATCTATTCTTACAAAAAACAAACTTTTCAAGTCGGACTATGCCTATGCAGGTTTGCAAAGCGTAATCAACTACTATAAGCGCTACAACAAACTTGTAAACTATGATGCCAACATAGAAAAACTTATACAATTGGAAGAGCAAGGCGGACTTCTAATCCAATTGCAAAAGGATATGATAAAACACGATTTCAGATAATGTTTCAATGAATAGTCTGATTCTTTTTCCTGTAGGGATAGGTAATCCTGATTTGACAATGGTATTGCCAAGCTATAACGTCCGGTTGCTCAACACATGCCATACATTTATTGTTGAGGAGCTACGTACGGCACGCCGGTTTCTGAAACAGGCAGGCTATGAGCATAGCATAGATTCAACCACATTTCTTATCCTTAACGAGCATACGCAGAATATGGAAATAATCAGCTACCTAGATTCTATAGCTGATGGCAATATAGGATTGCTTTCCGAAGCCGGATTGCCCTGTATAGCCGATCCGGGAGCCAAAATAGTACGTATGGCTCAGGGAAAAAACATCAATGTGGTACCTTTGGTAGGTCCCTCGTCCTTGATGATGGCTTTGATGGCTTCGGGCTTTAACGGTCAAAATTTTAGTTTTATAGGTTATCTGCCTATTGATAAAAATGAAAGATTGAAAGCTATAAGAAAACTCGAAGAGCGTTCGCAGAAAGAAAATCAAACTCAGATATTTATCGAGGCTCCTTATCGTAACAATCAAATGCTCGAGGCTTTGATAAATACTTGTAAGGACAATACGATGATATGTGTGGCCTGCGATATAAGTTTGGATACACAATATATAAAAACACTGTCGGTGAAAAAGTGGAAGAAAAACATTCCTAATCTGCATAAAAGAAATACTGTATTTTTGCTTCAAGGGTAAATACATTATCCTATATTAGATAATTGAATAACTAGTCTGTCTTGTTGTATCTATCTAATATATAATATTTCAATAGTTTTTGCAACTATGAAATACGGATTGTTTTTTTTATCTTTGCAGAGTTGGAAATTATAGTAGGTGTGAGGGTTATACTATTTGATTTGTAGTTTTGTATAACAGAAAAGATATGGCAATATGAGTGAGAAATTATCGGTTTTTTTGGAAAAAGCACAGAGATATTGCTCTTCAGCCGAACAATGCATATATACCGTCAAGAAGAAAATGCATGAGTGGGGGGTGGATGATGATGAGAAGGACTATATAATAGGAGAACTTATTACCGACGGATTTATCAACGAAGGACGGTATGCCGTGGCTTTTGCCAGAGGCAAATTCCGGATGTTGGGGTGGGGACGAAATAAAATCAGATACCATCTGAAAGCAAATCAGGTGTCTGAACAAAATATACGATTGGCCTTGGAAGCTATTGATGACGAAGAATATATCCAAAAGTTGCAAAACTTGGTGCAACGCAAATGGGATTCGCTGAAAGAAACCAATATTTTGCAGAAGAAGCAGAAAACAGTGGTTTATCTTGTTCAGAAAGGATTTGAAACCGATATGATATTGGACGAAATAAAACAACGATATAATAAGTAAAATAACAAACATAAAAAAAACGACATGAGAGATGTAAAAATATTGCTAGCATTGGCAATGATGCTACTGTTGGTATGTGGAACAAAGGCCAATAATGCTGCTGATAGCAAGAAAAAAGCAGATACAGTGGTGGCAAAATCAAACTGTTGGAAAACATCATCGTCTCCTACGGTAAGATTTTCGCAATACTATTATGATAATTGGGCAAAAGATGGTTACACCCAAGTGGCCCTTACGCTTGGCTACATAGGTACATTTACCTATACCAAGCCAAACTATGTTTGGGATTCGCGTATTGATTTGGCTTTCGGTTTCCTTAAGATAGATATGAATGACGATAAAATATTTGACGATTCGCAATATTTGCGCAAAAGCGATGATAAGATGGATATTACATCAACGTTTTCATTGAAAATGAAGCATAATTGGAACTGCAATGCTTCGGTGAATTTTAAGAGTCAATTTTACGACAGCTATAAGTTTTATGCCGACCCCATGCAGGAACCAACCCTTATATCGTCGCTTTTCGCTCCTGCATACTTGTTGACATCATTGGGTTTCGAGTATAAAAAAGAATATTGGAATGCATCATTCTCATTCATTACGGGCAAGAATACTTTTGTGCTTGACGAGCGTATAAACCCATCGGATTATGGTATATCCGAGGGAAACTCCTATATGGGATGGGGCTCATATATGCGTTTTTATTTCAAGAAAGATTTGTTTACGAATGTCAATTTTTACACACGAGTGGAATTCTTTTGGGAATATCAGAAAGAGTTGATGACGCAAACTGATGTCAACTGGGAAACAACATTGGAATTTAAGGTAAATAATTGGCTTTCGGCTTTTGCAAGTCTAAACCTTGTATATGATGCTGATTATTCGTTGAAACGCCAGTTATATCAGCTTTCAGGAATACAATTGAACCTTGATTGGCATAAAAGAAAAAAGAAGTAGAAATACTGCCCTTTTGTAATAACTGAAAAAGGAATATTACGCTGAAAATATATATCAATATATGGTTTGAACTTTATAAAAATGGCCGAAAAGGTATGAAAAGGATAATGAAGTCTAAATTTTATTTATTGGAAAATTAGTTGGTTAGATAAAGAAAAGAAAAATATTTTGATATTTTGTTGCGTGGAACAAAAAAAATGAGTAATTTTGCAAACTGAAAAATCGGGGTGTGGCGCAGTTGGCTAGCGCACTTGCATGGGGTGCAAGGGGTCGAAAGTTCGAGTCTTTTCACCCCGACTTTTTTATATATACCTATCATCTTTACCACAAAAAGAAAAATACTGAAAGAAACCAAAAAATAGAGGCGAAGATATAGGCGAAAATTAAGGTGTATGTTTATTTTGTTGAATTAGTATAGTTATCTCTCGTATATTGCCATGGAATCGTATTTGGATAAGAAAATAGAGAACCTCAAAGGTGTAGGGCCTGCTCGGGCAACACTGTTGCAACGAGAGATAGGAATATTCACCTATGGAGATTTGCTTTCGTATTATCCTTTCAGATATGTTGATAGAACAAGGTTTGTACCTATAAGAGAGATAAACGACACAAACGTCTACTTGGTTGTAAGAGGATATATTACCAGATTGGAACTTCTAGGTACCGGACGTACACAGCGGATGGTAGCCACTTTTTCAGACTCTACAGGCAGTATGGAACTTGTGTGGTTTAAAGGATTAAAGTGGATACAGGATTATTTGAAGAAAGATGTGGAATATATCGTGATGGGAAAGCCCACTTTTTTCAATGGCAAGTATTCTATGTCTCACCCCGATATGGAAGTTTTGAGGCCTAACGACGATGCTATAAAGCAAACTTTTATGCCAATATATTCGTCGACAGAAAAGTTGAGAGTTCAAGGCTTTTCCACAAAAGGTATATCCAAACTTATGCGTACATTGCTGATGGAGGTACAGGGTAGGGTGCCCGAAACATTGCCTCAATCGGTATTGCAATCCAATGGCTTGATATCGAAAGCCGAAGCTGTTAAAGCTATTCATTTTCCCGATAGTAATGAAATGTTGCAAAAGGCAGTGTATAGATTAAAATTTGAGGAATTGTTTTTTTTGCAACTAGACTATCAGTATGCCAAAAAGGACCGCAAAGAACGTACTTCTGGATTTTTGTTTGATACAGTAGGAGATTGTTTTAATAGGTTTTACAAAGATTATCTGCCTTTTTCGCTTACCAATGCACAAAAGCGTGTGGTAAAAGAAATACGTGCAGATATGAAAACGGGCATGCAAATGAACCGCCTGTTGCAAGGCGATGTTGGAAGCGGAAAAACATTGGTGGCACTATTGTGTATGCTTATAGCAAAAGATAATGGGTTTCAATCGTGTATGATGGCTCCTACAGAGATATTGGCCACACAACATTATTTGGGTATAACAAAAATGTTGGGTGATTTGCCTATAACTACTGCTCTGCTTACAGGCTCGACAAAAGTCGCTGAAAAAAGAAAAATAAAACAGCAACTCCAAAATAATGAGATAGATATATTGATAGGAACACACGCTCTGATAGAAGATGATGTGAAATTCTTTAATTTGGGTTTTGTGGTTATTGATGAGCAACATAGGTTTGGAGTGGAACAGAGAGCTAAAATGTGGACAAAAAATCAAATACCTCCACATGTCTTGGTAATGACAGCCACACCAATACCACGCACTTTGGCTATGACTTTTTATGGTGATTTGGATTGCTCCATTATAGATGAGTTGCCACCGGGGCGTAAACCAATAAAAACCATACATCAATACGATTCTGACAGGTTGAAAGTATTTGCTTTCATGGAACGGCAGATAGCATTGGGCCGGCAGGTCTATGTGGTATATCCACTTATCAATGAGTCGGAGAAATTAGATTTAAAAGATTTGATGGATGGGTATGAAAGTATATCTAGGCGTTTTCCTCTGCCAAAATATCAGATAAGTATAGTGCATGGGCAGATGAAACCTGCCGATAAAGACTTTGAGATGGAGCGGTTTAAACAAGGAAAAACACATATTATGGTATCTACCACAGTGATAGAAGTGGGAGTGGATGTTCCTAATGCCACTGTGATGGTGATAGAAAACTCTGAAAGATTTGGGCTTGCACAACTGCATCAGTTGCGAGGAAGGGTAGGCCGAGGAGGAGAACAGTCTTATTGTATATTGATGACGACCGATAAATTGTCGTTCGATGGAAAGGAGCGTATATCTACAATGGTACGAACCAACGATGGTTTTGAAATATCGGAGGCCGATTTGAGGCTTAGAGGTCCCGGAGATTTGCAAGGACTTCAGCAAAGTGGTGTAGTGCATTTGAAAATAGCAGATATTGTAAAAGACGAGTCGTTGATACGATTGACAAGAGATATAGTAACTTTCATTTTACAACAAGATCCCAAAATGATGATGCAAGACAATTATCCTTTGCAACAATATTTGCAAAAGAAAAATATGACACTAAATTGGAGCAAAATATCCTAAAATCATAGTAAAATAAGAGCAAAACAAGATATAGAGAATGTTGTTATAGGGCAATACAGTGCTTTTTCAATCGATACATTATTAGATAATTATACACGTTGAAAAAGAAAATCAGAAATTAATGAGAAAATAACTTGTAAAATATCCTAAATAGTTGTATTTTTGCAAGTTGAAAATTTATATATAGAGGATGGAATATAATACACAAAGAACGAAACTGAAGATTACTGATTATGGACGAAATGTTGTGAAACTCATAGAGTTCGCAAAAACAGTAGAAGACAGAGATAAGCGTAATAAAATAGCAGATATTATAATAAATGTAATGTCGCAGGTGAATGCTACAGCTAAAGATTGTGTAGATTATAAACACAAGCTGTGGGATCATCTGATGATATTGTCTAACTATGAATTGGATGTTGATTGTCCGTATCAGATTAATAAAGATGATACAACTGTCAATTTTACTCCCAAACAGTTGAAATATAAAAATCATAAGATAAAATACAGACATTATGGTAAGAATATGGAAGCCATAATAGATAAGACTGTAGAATATCCCGAAGGTGAAGAGAAAACCTGTTTGGTGGAATCGATAGCCCATCAGTTGAAACGTTCATATTTGACTTGGAATATTGATACGGTTGATGATAATCTTATATATCAACATTTGGAGGAGCTATCTCAAAATAAGTTGAAACTTTCAGAGACTTTTGAACTTAAGAAAACACGCGAATATTTGCCACAACCACAAGTAGAAAAGAAAGTTGCAGCACAAAGCAAAACCAAGAAAAAAGCAAAGGCTCAGCCACAGCCAAATTCCAATAAGGCTAAGAAAAAAAAGCAATCAAAAAAATAGGTGTTAACCTTAAACAAATACTGTTATGAGCTCATTTGAAATAGTAGGAGGCAATCGTTTGCACGGCGAGATAGTACCTCAGGGTGCAAAAAACGAAGCATTACAAGTTTTGTGTGCGACCTTGCTAACAAGCGAAAAGGTAGTTATTGAAAATATTCCCAATATACGAGATGTAAACAAATTGATAGATTTGTTGCAGCTCTTGGGCGTAAAAATCAAAAAACTCTCGGATGATACATATCAATTTCAAGCGGATGGTATTGATGTATCACAAATGAGCACACCCGAATTTTCTTCTCAAGCCACAGCTCTACGTGGTTCTATAATGACAGTGGGACCAATGTTGGCTCGTTTTGGTAGTGCTGTTATTCCACAACCGGGAGGCGACAAGATAGGTAGACGTAGATTAGATACCCATTTCTTTGGATTTGAAAAGTTGGGTGCCGATGTTTCCTTCAAAAAGGATAGATATAATGTTACAGCAAATAAGTTGGTGGGCGATTATATGTTGCTTGATGAGGCTTCGGTAACGGGAACTGCCAATATTATTATGGCAGCAGTATTTGCAGAAGGTACTACTACAATAATGAATGCCGCTTGTGAACCATACGTTTACCAGTTGTGTGGAATGCTTAATAATATGGGTGCAAAAATTTCGGGCGTTGGAAGTAATATGCTTACAATAGAAGGTGTAACAAGTTTGCATGGCTGTACACATCGTTTGTTGCCGGATATGATTGAGGTTGGTAGCTTTATAGGTTTAGCTGCAATGACGCGCTCGGAAATAACCATAAAAGATGTTCAATATAGGCATTTGGGATTGATACCACAAGTGTTTAAACGGTTAGGTATAGATTTGTGGCAACACAACGATGATATTATAGTTCCACAGCAAGATCATTATGTGATAGATCGGTTTATGGATGGTTCTATTATGACTATATCTGATGCCCCTTGGCCAGGTTTTACCCCCGATCTTATAAGTATAGCCTTGGTGGTTGCTATTCAAGCCAAGGGTAGTGTACTTATCCACCAAAAAATGTTTGAGAGTAGGTTGTTTTTTGTTGACAAACTTATAGATATGGGGGCTCAGATAATACTTTGTGACCCACATCGTGCTACTGTTATAGGTATGAATCACGAGCATCCGTTACGTGGCGTGAGGATGACAAGCCCCGATATACGTGCCGGAGTGGCATTGCTTATAGCTGCTCTTTCGGCTCATGGTACAAGCCGAATTGATAATATCGAACAGATAGATAGAGGGTACCAGAATATTGATGAACGTTTACGTAAGTTGGGAGCCGATATTAATAGAATCGAATGAAATAGATATAATATAATAATATAGTTTACACGATAATGTTTGAATTATTTACTAAGAAAGAACCTAATATACTTAAATATCTGAATGCAGATGTGCATACTCATCTTCTTCCGGGAGTTGATGACGGAGTGAAAGACCTAGAAACAGCACTTTCGTGTATTAATGAAATGAAGCTAAATGGGATAAAAAAAATATATGTAACACCGCATTTTCAAACACACAGATTCAAAAATGATGAAGATGATATAAGATGTAGGTTTGATGAACTGAAGAAACAGGTTGAAGCGTATATTCCCGGAATAGAACTCCAACTTGCAGGTGAATATCTAATAGATAGTGGTTTTGAAGAAAGATTGCAGAGCAAAAAGTTACTTACTATAAATGATAAGTATCTTTTGGTGGAGTTTTCATTCAATCAGTCTATGTTGGGTATGGAAGAACTGTTTTTTGAGATGCAAATGAAAGGGTATGAGGTTATACTTGCCCACCCAGAACGTTATCTTTATTTGAACAAAGATTCTAAATTGATGCACAACCTTAAAGAACAAGGCGTATATTTTCAGTCCAATATTATGTCCTTTGGTGGTTTTTATGGTAGCGAATCAATGAAGCGGGCTTACCAATATGTTGATAATGGTTGGATAAATTTTTTGGGAACCGACATTCATGGTAAGAAGTATCGTGATGCATTGGTAGATGTATGTAAGAAGTCTAAATTTCAGAAATTATTAAAGAAAAATACATTTTTAAACAATCAATTATAATCCGTTTATGAATTCATTAAATGCAATATCTCCTATTGATGGAAGATACAGAAGACAAGTAGATATGTTGGGTAGCAATTTTTCAGAAGC
>JAFWBF010000079.1 GCA_017507285.1 Bacteroidales bacterium
AGCAAGCAACTTTTAAAGGTTCTATCTTCTCGAAGAACGTAATGGTAAAGGAAGTTGAAACTTTCGGTGCTGCTGCTTCTGCTACTACTTATCAAGTAGGAACAGCTACAATACCTTACGCTCACACTCAATCAGCTGCACATTCTCGTTGGTTCCGCGTAGCCGATACTACTCGTACAGCGGTAAATGCTGTTAGCAGCATTGCTCCTGTATTGTTTGGACCAGAAGGTACTTTTTCTACTTTGAGTAGTTTTATGTCCGGTTCTCCAATGGATGGTCTTATGGCTTGTTCTATGCAAGACCAAGTTCCTGATTTTGGCGGTACTGGTACAATAGGTAATTTCAATACTTACATTGAATTCCCTGCTTTCTCTACAGTTCCCGGCGAAGGTGAAACAATTGGTATCCTTGATGCAAAATTGTATCAATACTATCGTGCTTTCAACAACGATAAATGTAACATCGATTACTCTATCGACGGTGGTACTACTTGGGATTCTGTTGAATTTAACTTGGCTCGTATAGACCTTGCTGTAAATAGTTCTATTCGTGGTTGGAAAACTGTTACTCTTCCTTTGAGTCTTCTTAACCAAGAAAGTGTAAAAATTAGAATTCGTTGGTCTTGCAACAACAATGCAGGTGGTGCTTACGGTTATTTCTGGCTTCTTGATGATTTCAGCGTAGAAGGTGTTGCTGAAGCTAATCGTATGAATGTTCAAACTGTTAGCTACTACGGTGGTGCTTACCACATGGTTCCTCAAGGTATGGATCTTGCTCCTGTTGTATGGTACTCGATGTTCACCAACAATGGCGACAGAAATCAAACTAACGTAAAAGGTTACATCAACAAAATTGATGGTACCGAAATAGCTGCTTCTAACCCTGATAGCAACACAGCTGTTGCAACCGGCGTTACTGCTTACTCTTTCATAGACAATATGATTGATGCTAATACTGATGGCGAACAATCTCTATTGGGCTATGGATGGCAAGGTACTTCTCAAACTCTTCCTCACGCTACTGCAGGTGTAAACAAAATATATTCGGGTCTTGTATCTGACGAATTAGATTATAAATTCGACACTATGGCTTACAATGTATTGGCTGCTGAAGAAGATGGTACTCAAGTATGGGGTCGTGATAATGGTATCTTGACTCAATATAGCACTTGGACTTACGGCTACACTGCTGATGGTTATCTTACTGACGATGCTCGTTATTCTGATCCCGGTTATTGCTTTGGAGCTGCTTATGCTACAGGTCCTCAAGTACCTGAAGGTTGGGTTATCAGAGGTATAGAACTTGTTGCTCACACTCATCCTCAATACTACGGCGACGTTGAAGCCGGTATGGTAAAAATCAATCCTTGGATTCGTTGGGACTCTACATCCGGTACTTCTGTCTGGTTTAAAGGTATCGAAACAGGTGCAGGTACTTACACTGTAACTATGAATGACTTGAACCTTGATACAAACGTTAACTATATGGAATATGGTGACTACAACACTATCCGTATCATGTTCCCTGAACAACCTGAATTGAAACCTAACACTTCTTACCGTGTAGGTTACGAATTGGCTGAACAAGCTTACTTCTGCTTAGCTTCTGACCGTAACTTCTACTACGATGTTGAATCCGGTGCCGATACTGCTGTATACTACAGAAATGTTCCTGAATTGGCTGACTATGCAAACCGTTTCGGTTTTGGTTCGAACGGTAACCTTATCGTTTTCACTCCTGAATACGGTACAATGGGTTGGGCTGGTTCTACCGCAGGTAAAAACTCTCCAATGGCTCGTATGCTTGTAGGTCCAAAACGCGACATTCCTACTTTCGAAATATCTGTTTCTTGGAACGAAATTGAAGGTGTTGATGAAGGTATATTCAATGCTGAGACATCAATGGGTGTAGAAAATGGTTCTGCAGATGTTGTAGCTCAAGGTTCTACTCGTTCTTATATCATTTCTCCTGAAAGCGAAGCATACTATGTATACGCTATTACAGTTGATGGTGCTGATGTTATGGAACAATGCGAAATAGATGCAGCCGGTGGTTACTACATCTATACTTTCGAAAACATCGTTGCTAACCATGCTATGGCAGCTGAATTTAAGAAAGCAACCGGTATCGATGCTATCGAAAACAATGTAAAAGTTTCTATGCAACCAAACCCTGCTACTGCTCAAACTCAAATGACAATAGAAGGTGTTAATGGCGAAATCAACTTCTCTTTGATCGACATGAGCGGTCGCGTAATTGCTGAAGAAGTTATTAATGCTAACGAAGTTAAAACTATCAATGTTTCTAGCTTGGCTAAAGGTACTTACTTTGTACGTTTAACTAACAGCAACTTCTCGAAAGTTGAAAAATTGATCGTTCGTTAATTTCATTTGTAATTACATAAATCAAAAGGCTCGAAGCAATTCGAGCCTTTTTTTATGCCGCATTTCTACATTGCTTTTTTTCGAATATTTGTAGAGGGGGTATTAGATATATTCGTACTCAAAATTATGCCATTTTCTGCCATCAAATAGCCTTACAAACCCTTTGGTACGCCATAGGTATAAGAGGAAATATTATATATTATATTGTGTACCATAGGCTGATTGAGCTTGCGACTGTTACTGTCAATATTTTGTAGAATAGTAGTTTATGGACTATATAAGGATATGTGGATATTTTTGTGCCGTCTGTTATTGATAATAAATGTGTGTAAAATGGGTTGTATGTCGAAAAAATGTTGTATCTTTGCATATTCAAAATTTAAAGAACGATGGAGCAAGAAAAGTATCAAGAAGGGGATTTGCAGGCTGTTGATGCGATGGACGACACCGGCTGTAAACTGGTTCTACATAACGACGATTATCATACGTTTGATTATGTGATATTGGCTTTGGAGAAAGTGTGTGGCCATACCACACTACAGGCAGAGCAATGTGCATTGCTGGTGCATCATAGGGGAAAATGTGTGATAAAAACCGGAAGCTACGAAAAGTTGATGCCTATGCATACCGCTCTTTTGGACAGGCAGCTTACATCGGAAATAGTACAATAAACGTGATCTAGATTATGACTTGGACAGCTATAGTTATATTACTTTTGGTAGGTATATTGCTTATAACGTTGGAAATAGTGGTGCTTCCCGGTGCTATAGCAGGTATTGTGGGGTTGATAATGTTGGGCGTAGGCGTTTGGCAGAGCTATGCAACACACGGTACAGTGGCCGGAAATATTGTCTTGCTGGTATCGGTGGTGGTATGTATATTGCTGTTGGTGTTTTTTATGCGTTCGAAAACTTGGCGTTTTTTGGGGTTGAAAACCGAAATCGACAGCAAAGTAAATACTGTAGACGAAGATTTGTTGGCAGTAGGTGCGAGAGGTAGAACGGTTTCGAGGTTGGCACCCACAGGCAAGGCCAATATAAATGGCCAAATAGTGGAAGTGCACACCGTAAGCGAGTTTGTTAATGAGAACGAAGAGGTGGAGATAACCAAAATAGAAGGATACAAGATTACGGTAAAGAGGGTGGCAGAATAGAAAATATAATAGATGAAATACATTATATATAAATATATATCAAATAACATAAAGAAAGGAGACTAATATGGATTTGTTTTTTATTTTGATTGCCGGGTTGTGCATCGTAGCATTGGTATTATTTTTGTACTTGGTGCCAATCGGGTTATGGTTCAAAGCATTGGTGTCGGGGGTACACATTTCGTTGTTGCAACTAGTATTTATGCGTTTGCGTAAAGTGCCACCAACAATAGTGGTAAACAATATGATTTCGGCCACCAAAGCAGGCCTTAGTTTGAACCAAAGCGAATTGGAAGCACACTATCTTGCAGGAGGACGAGTATCGGCAGTGGTTAATGCGTTGATATCGGCCGATAAAGCTAATATGAGTTTGGATTTCAAAACAGCCACAGCCATTGATTTGGCCGGTCGTGATGTGTTTAAGGCTGTTCAAATGTCGGTAAATCCAAAAGTTATTGATACTCCACCGGTAGCTGCGGTTGCCAAAGATGGTATTCAGCTTATAGCCAAAGCCCGTGTTACTGTTCGTACCAATATCAAACAATTGGTGGGTGGTGCCGGCGAAGAAACTGTTTTGGCTCGTGTAGGTGAAGGTATTGTTACATCGATAGGTTCGGCAATGAGCCACAAACAAGTGCTCGAAAACCCCGATTCTATATCTAAGCTTGTATTGCAAAAAGGCTTGGATAGCGGTACAGCTTTCGAAATACTTTCAATAGATATAGCCGATATAGATATTGGAAAGAATATAGGAGCACAATTGCAAATGGATCAAGCCGAAGCTGATAAGAATATAGCACAAGCCAAGGCCGAAGAACGTAGAGCCATGGCGGTAGCATCAGAACAAGAAATGAGAGCCAAAGCGCAAGAGGCTCGTGCCAAGGTGATAGAAGCCGAAGCCGAAGTGCCAAAAGCTATGGCTGAAGCTTTCCGTAACGGAAATTTGGGTATAATGGATTACTACAAAATGCAGAATATACAAGCCGATACCTCTATGAGAGAGTCTATTTCAAAACCGGCTAGTATGGATAAAGAACAATAGACAATACTATATAGGAACTAAACTAAACTCGAATGATAAGTTTTGAGAATATAAATAAGTCTGATTGGCGATATAATTTGATGTACAAGTATGTACATTTGATGCATAATCATGTATATTATCGTCAGTACAGGGTCTTGAATCAGGATAGAATACCACAAGGTAAACCCATTGTAGCTATATGTAATCACCAAAATGGATTGACAGATGCTTTGGGTATCTTATTTGCTTTTGCCAAGGATGGTCGTCATCCGGTGTTTATAGCACGTGCCGATATATTTAAGAAAGAGATAGCTGCCAAGGCTTTACGCTTCCTTAAGATAATGCCTGCATTCCGCGCTAGAGATGTGGGTTCGGCAGGAGTGGGTGAGAATGATGCCATATTCAATCAGTCGGCAAAAATATTGCAAGAGAATGGGGTGGTAGCTCTATTTCCCGAAGCCGGTCATCAAGATTGCCATACATTGGGTACATTTAAAAAGGGGTTTGCACGTATAGCATTTCGTGCTGCCGAGATGATGGACTTCAAGGAGCCTATATATATATTACCTATGTCGAACCACTATGATAACTATTTTTCTGTACAAGGAAGATTGGTTATCACCATAGGTGAACCCTTTGAGTTTACCGATTTGTATGATTTGTATAAAGAGCAACCTCATCGTGCCGAAAAGATATTGACCGATAGAGCACGGGTGATAGTAAAAGACTTGATGCTTGATATATCAAACTTGGAATACTATGATGAGTATGAGTTGCTCTGTACAATGTACGGACGCGAGATAATGAAAAAGGAAGGTAAGTCGCAGAATTATTTCCCCAATCATCTTTATGCTTCTAAAAAGGTTGTAGCAATGTTGGATGATTACGAAACTCAAAATCCTGACGACTTTAGGGCTTTGATGAAAAAGACATCTCAATATTCCAAGGCTTTGGATAAAATGCATCTGAGAGATTGGATATTTGCACAGAAATTAACTACATTGGGATTCTTTTTGCGTTTTTTGTTGAGTATAGTGTTGTTGCCGCTAGTGGTGGTAGGATGGGCTATTAATATATTGCCTTATAGTTTGAGTTCGCTTATAACTCGAAATATCAAAGATTATATGCTTCATTCTTCGTTCCACTTTGCAGTGGGTGTATTGGTGGCATATCCCCTGTGGTATATTATTACTGCTTCTATATTGTGGAGTGTTACAGGCTTATGGTGGACTACACTTATTTATCTTGTTATATTGCCTATTTCTTTGGTAGTTTATTTGCGTAGCAAAGTGATGTTGAAGAAACTTTACAATCGAATACGTCGTTTTCGTCTATGGTTTAGAGGTAATCGTTACTACAATACAGCTGTAGAAGATCGCAAAGAAATAATGAAAAAGATGCAAGAAATAGATATCAACAGTGTGAAAATAAAATAGTCTGATATTCAGGTAGAAAAGAGAGTCATTGAATACTATTTTTATTTAATGATTCTTTTTTCATTGAAAACACTCGAAAATCCGAAAAAAAACTGTACATTTGCAAATTATTGTATCTAACGAATAAAGTAATAAAATATTGATAATGAGACCTAATTTTTCAAACGTTGATTTTAAATCACAAGAAAAACCTCATGCTTCTTTCGAACAATGGGAAAAAGCAGAGGGAATAGAAAAGAATTGGAAAACTCCTGAACAAATAGATGTAAAACCGGTTTATGGTGACGTTGATTTGTTGGGTATGGAGCATTTAAATTACGCTGCAGGTATAGCTCCATTTTTACGTGGACCTTATTCAACCATGTATGTTATGAGACCTTGGACTATCCGTCAGTATGCAGGTTTCTCTACTGCCGAAGAGTCTAATGCTTTCTATCGTCGTAACATTGCTGCAGGTCAAAAAGGGTTGTCGGTTGCTTTTGACTTGGCTACTCACCGCGGATACGACTCTGACCACGAACGTGTAGTAGGAGACGTTGGTAAAGCCGGTGTGGCTGTAGACAGTATATTGGATATGAAGATTTTGTTCGACCAAATTCCTTTGGACAAAATGTCTGTATCTATGACTATGAACGGTGCCGTACTTCCTGTATTGGCATTCTACATTATAGCTGCAGAAGAGCAAGGTGTAAGTCAAGAACAATTGAGTGGTACTATCCAAAATGACATCTTGAAGGAATTTATGGTACGTAATACCTATATCTATCCTCCATTGCCATCAATGAAGATTATCGCCGACATTTTCGAGTACACTTCAAAGAATATGCCTAAGTTTAATTCAATATCTATTTCGGGTTATCACATGCAAGAAGCAGGTGCTACCGCTGATATAGAATTGGCTTATACTTTGTGCGACGGTTTGGAATACTTACGTGCAGGTGTTAATGCAGGTATGTCTGTTGACGATTTCGCTCCACGTTTGTCTTTCTTCTGGGGTGTGGGTATGAACCACTTCATGGAAATAGCCAAGATGCGTGCTGCTCGTATGTTGTGGGCTAAATTGGTAAGTCAGTTTAATCCTAAGAACCCAAAATCTTTGGCATTGCGTACTCACAGCCAAACTTCGGGTTGGTCACTTACAGAGCAAGATCCTTTCAACAACGTGGCTCGTACTTGTGTTGAAGCTATGGGTGCCGCATTGGGTCACACTCAATCGTTGCATACCAACGCTTTGGACGAAGCTATAGCTTTGCCAACCGATTTCTCGGCTCGTATCGCTCGTAACACTCAAATTTATTTGCAAGAAGAAACCAACATTTGTCGTGTTGTTGACCCATGGGCTGGTTCTTACTATGTAGAATCCTTGACCCACGAAATAGCACATCGTGCTTGGGCTCACATCCAAGAAATTGAAAAACTTGGTGGTATGGCCAAAGCTATCGAAAGTGGTATTCCTAAGATGAGAATCGAAGAAGCTGCTGCTCGTAAGCAAGCTCGTATCGATTCTGATACCGATGTTATCGTGGGTATAAACAAATATCGTTTGGATCACGAAGATCCTATCGAAACTTTGGAAGTTGACAACACTGCTGTTCGCGAAGCTCAAATCAAACGTTTGGCTAAACTTAGAGCAGAACGTAACAACGAAGAAGTTGAAGCTGCTTTGGCTGCTCTTACTGCATGTGCCGAAACAGGTAAAGGAAACTTGTTGGAACTTTCTATCGACGCTGCTCGTAAACGTGCTTCGTTGGGCGAAATTTCTTACGCTTTGGAAAAAGTATTTGGACGTTATAAAGCTAACATTAATTTGATTTCGGGTGTGTACAGTTCAGTAACTAAAGAAACTGAAAGCTTCAAGAAAGCTCAAGCTATGGCCGACGAATTTGCAAAAATAGAAGGTCGTCGTCCTCGTATTATGGTGGCTAAGATGGGTCAAGATGGTCACGACCGTGGTGCTAAAGTTGTTGCTACAGGTTATGCCGACCTTGGATTCGACGTGGATATGGGACCATTGTTCCAAACTCCTGCCGAAGCTGCTAAACAAGCCGTTGAAAACGACGTTCACGTATTGGGCGTTTCTTCGTTGGCTGCCGGCCACAAAACTTTGGTTCCTCAAGTAATAGAAGAACTTAAGAAACTTGGTCGCGAAGATATTATGGTTGTTGTGGGTGGTGTTATTCCTCCTCAAGACTATGATTTCTTGTTCAAATCAGGTGCTGCTGCTGTGTTCGGACCAGGAACAGTTATCAGCGATGCCGCTACTAAGATGTTAGAGTTATTGATTGCTGCTAGACAATAATAATATTCTATTCATTAATTGTATTAGGGTATCCGATATTTCTCGGATACCCTTTTTTGTGATATATAGTTTGCAAAATGTTGTGAGGTATATACCATATCTGTCTATTGAAATATTTTTAGTACCTTTGTAACGCTTTTGTAGCAACCAAATATTTTTGATAGCTTGTCTAAATGTCAGATAAAAAGTAGTTTAACTGTTTAATGAAATATAGTGATTATGAATACAAAAATATCTATTCCATGGGAAGAACGTCCCGAAGGATGCAATGAACCTATGTGGCGATACTCTAAAAATCCTATTATCGGGCGTTATGATATACCGGTGTCTAACAGTATATTTAATAGTGCTGTGGTGCCTTTTGGCGATGGCTTTGCCGGTGTGTTTCGTTGCGACAACCGTGCTGTGCAGATGAATATATTTGTAGGTTTCAGCAAAGATGCATTGCATTGGGATATAAACCACGAGCCGATAGTTTTCGAGCCGGGCAATACCGATATGATAGACTCGGATTATAAGTACGACCCACGCGTAACATGGATAGAGGACCGTTATTGGATTACGTGGTGCAACGGCTATCACGGCCCCACGATAGGTTTGGCATATACCTTCGACTTTGAGCGTTTTTATCAGTGCGAGAACGCTTTCTTGCCATTCAACAGAAACGGTGTCCTTTTTCCCGAAAGGATAAATGGCAAGTATGCAATGCTTAGCCGTCCGAGTGATAATGGTCATACTCCGTTTGGCGACATTTACATAAGCTATAGTCCGGATATGAAGTATTGGGGCGAGCACCGTTGTGTAATGAAGGTGGCACCGTTTGAAGACAGCGCTTGGCAGTGTACCAAGATTGGTGCCGGCTCGGTGCCTATACGTACATCGGAGGGGTGGCTTATGTTCTATCATGGTGTGATAACCACCTGCAATGGCTTCCGCTATTCGATGGGGGCAGCACTGTTGGATTTGGACAATCCTGCCAAAGTGCTTTATCGGTCGAAAGATTATTTGCTTGCTCCCGCTGCACCTTACGAGCTTGCAGGCGATGTTCCTAATGTGGTGTTCCCTTGTGCCGCTTTGTGCGATGGTGAGAAAGTGGCGGTCTATTACGGAGCTGCCGACACTGTGGTGGCTGTGGCTTTTGGTTATGTAGATGAGATTATAAATTATCTGAAACATCATTCGTTGTAGTGCCTCTAAGGTAGGCCTTTACTTTTTCTACTTTTATTTGTTATGAAATCAAAAACAACAATGCGCTTCGTGTTATCAAAACTTTTTGGCAGCCCTTCGTACATGATTGGGGCTATATGTGTGTTGGCAATACTTCTGCTCGGAGTTACCACACCCGAATATCTGAAATATTGGTACATAATGTTGGCTATGGTGCTGATGAATGTCTTTTTGTACCGCCATATAGTATCAGACTATTCTTCGAGGGTGTTTCGCGTGCTGTACGTTGTTATGTTTGTGGCAGTATTTGCAGTGGAGTTTTTGGCTGTGGTGGTGCCTTATTTTACTTGGAATCCGTTTATACGAAGTGTGGCCACAAGTTTGGTGCTTGCCAATGTTTTGTTTATGCAAGTGGTTATAGCCGTGTTGGGCTTGGGCTGCGTACATAAGTGGTATTGCCAAGGTAGGAGAGAAAACCTTTCGGTTGTCGTACAAAAACGTTATCTTGCAGTAGCCTTTTTGGGTCTGGCTGTTTTGTGGTCGTGCTATTTTGTGGGAATGTTTTATGGCAAAAACCAAGTGGTTGTGCGCAAGGTGTCGTTGCCTATAGGTTCGTTGCCCGCTTCGTTTGAAGGCTATCGTGTGGTGCAAATCTCCGACCTCCACGCCGGCTCTATGTACGATAGGCGTACCATGCAGGCGGTGGTGGACAGTGTAAATGCTTTGAAGCCCGACGTTGTTGCCGTTACGGGCGATGTGGTTACCCTCTGCTCGTCGGAGCTGAAGCCTTATCTGGGCATATTGCGGCAGCTGAAGGCGAGAGACGGTGTGTTTGCAGTATTGGGCAATCACGACTATAGCCGCTATCCGTTTTTCCCATCGATGGCAGAGAAAACTGCCGACAGCACTGCTCTTATTGCTATGCTTGCCGACAGCCTGGGGTGGCAACTGCTTAACGACGAATGCCGCTTTGTGGTTTGTGGTGCCGACAGTATTGCCATAGCCGGAACCCAATATATAGGGTTGCCGTCGCTGAGCAAGATTAAACTTTTTGGCGACAACCCTTATTCCTATGGCAACCTTCCGAAGGCTTTGCACTCGGTGGGCAAACATGCCGTGGTGCTCCTTACCCACAACCCCGTGGTGTGGAGCCGCGAGGTGATACAGAAATATCCTTTCGTAAGCCTCACCCTTGCCGGCCATACCCATGCCGGACAGATGGGACTGTATTGGAATAAGTACAAAAATCAGGCGGCCGAATATAACAGCAAGACCAAAGCCGGCCTGTTTCGTTACAACAATCAGTATCTGTACATCAACGCCGGAATAGGTACCAGCGCCATCCACAGCCGCTTCCTTATCCTACCCGAGGTTACGTTGATAACGCTTCATAATTAGTTTTTAATTCCAAACCTACGTCATGAGCATTAGAAAAATTATACATATAGATATGGACGCCTTCTACGCCTCGGTGGAGGAACGCGACTTTCCGGAGCTGCGTGGATTGCCGCTGGCTGTAGGGTCGGCCAAGGAAAGGGGGGTAATATCCACGGCCAACTACGAGGCACGGCGTTATGGCGTACACTCGGCAATGTCGTCGAAGGTGGCCCTGCTCAAATGTCCAATCCTAAGGTTTCAGCCTCCAAGGTTTGCAGTGTACCGTGCCGTGTCGGAGGTAATACACGAAATATTTGCCGAGTATACCGATTTGGTCGAACCCCTCTCGCTCGACGAGGCCTACCTTGATGTAACCAACAACAAAAAAGGTATACCATCGGCCACCATAATAGCCCGCGAAATAAAGCAGAAGATACTGCAACGCACGCGGCTGACGGCTTCGGCAGGGGTGTCGTACAACAAGTTTTTGGCCAAAATAGCCTCCGATTATCGTAAGCCCGACGGCCTTTTTGTGATATTGCCCCACGAGGCCGAGGGCTTTCTTGAGCAACTTTCAATCGAAAAGTTCTATGGAATTGGAAAGGTAACGGCTTCGCATTTGCACAAGATGGGGATATACAAAGGTGCCGATTTGGCCAAGAAAACAAAGGTGGAAATGGTGGAAATTTTTGGCAAGTCGGGACTGTTTTTCTACGACATTGTGCGTGGTATAGACAATAGGCCCGTGGAGCCCAACCGCGAACGCAAGTCCTACAGTGTCGAAAACACATTCGACGTCGATCTTACAACCACCTTTGCCGTGGTGGCAGAACTATATCATTTGGAGCAACGCCTGTGGAATGACATTGAGGGTAGCGGAAAAAGCGGACGAACCATTACGCTGAAAATAAGGTTTAACGACTTTACGACCCTCACAAAGAGCTACTCGGACGAGATGCCCATACGCTCGTTTCAGAAATTTCATAAGATGACAAAAAAACTCCTCGGGCGTATGGATTACCTCCGAAAACCTATACGACTGCTTGGCGTAGGAATCTCAAACCTTATAGACAATGCCGAGATTAAGGAGGTGCAACTCTCGATGGATTTTGATGATTAGTAGCAGTTTATATCCATCATTCGTTTGATTTCATTCCAATGATGGTATTGGATATTTTCCATCATCGTACGAAGTATGCTCCTATTCTCGTACAAAGTATACTTCCATTTACGTTAGTTTTGCATTGGCTTTACGTTAGTTTTATAGTCTCCTAAACCCATTAGGAATACCTCCTAAACCCGTTAGGAATACTTCCTAAACCCATTAGGAATGATTCCTAAACCCATTAGGGGATACTCCTAACGGCTTTAGGAGACTATATATCTTACCATCCTTGAAAGCAAAACTAACGAGGGCCGAGAATAAAACTTACCACAAGGCAACCATAATTTGTACGACAACACATTTTGAC
>JAFWBF010000080.1 GCA_017507285.1 Bacteroidales bacterium
AGAATTTGATCTTAAACATGGTGCATACGAAGATACTTTTGATATACCTGACGATGAGGAAGAAGAGGTCGAGTACGAAGAAAAAGACGACTACATTGATGAAGATGCTGAAGATGAAGGGTCCGAAGATGAATATCTGACCGACTACGACGAAGGTCCGAACGATGCCGACATAATGGATATTGAAAACTTTATGAAAGAATCTAACATCGGTACTGAAGAAAAACCTGTAGAGGCAACAGCCAAAACTAAAGCCAAAAAAGAACCAAAGGCTAAGAAGGAAACTAAAGCAAAAAAAGAGCCTAAAGCTACAAAAACAAAAGCAAAATAATTATATCTGATATAGGAAAGGATACTCAAAAGCGAGTATCCTTTTTTTGTTTATCTTTTTATTACGTGTTTCAAATTAAGGCTATTCATAGCATTACTCTGCAAGCCCGCTATGTTTTTATGCGTAAAGTGTAGTATTTGATCATAGTACAATACCACAACCGGGGCTTCGTCCATAATTAGTTTGTTCATTTTTTTGTATAGTTCTACCCTTGTACTGTCGCAGGTTGTGGCTTTTGCTTGACTATAAAGTTTGTCGAATTTTGCATTACTGTAATGCGTATAGTTCGGACCCTTTGGACAGAAGTTGTCGGAATAGAACAATGATAAGTAGTTTTCGGCATCGGGGTAGTCGGCAATCCAGGAGCCTCTGAACCAATTGCTCTTTGATTGGGCTATCTGTTCACGCAATGCTCCGGGTGGATTTACATCTACATCTATATTTATTCCTATAATACTCAGTTGTTGCTGTATATATTTACATAGGTCAAGGTAGGTGGCAGTGGTTGATAGTTTTATGGTGGGTAGTCCTTTACCATTTGGATATCCGGCATCGGCCAATAATTGCAATGCCATTTGCGAATCGTACTCGTAGCATATCATTGACGAGTCGAAACCAGGCAAACCTTTTGGAATAAAACCATAGCAACCGGGTATACCTACATTGTTTCGCAAGTATTTCATCATTTTTCTACGGTCGAAACCATAGTTGATAGCTTGGCGTATACGTTTGTCTTTTATCGGACTATCGTTGTTTTCCATGAGGAAACCAAGATATTCGGTGTTTAGGTATGGTTGGCTGTGCATATTTATTTTGTTGCTGTATTTGGTGCGTAGCTGTCCGGTTTGTGTAAGTAGCTCGTCCTTGTAGCTTGCATCAAGCGAGTTCATAAAGTCGAGGTTGCCTTTTATGAATTCCAAAAATACAGTCTGTTTGTCTATAATAAAAGTTATTGCCACACCATCAAGGTAGGGCAAAGGATTGCCGTCTGCATCTTTTTCAAAATAATCCGGATTTTTTCGCATTACCAATTTTGCATTTTCTTTCCAAAGTTGGAATTTGAAAGGACCTGTACCAATTGGGTGCTGGCGAAAGTCGGCCCCATAGTGATTTACCACTTCGTGTGGTACCACAAAGCAATATGGCATGCCCAGTATGCTAAGGAATGGCGAGAAAGGTTGGCGTAGGCGAATGATGAATGTTGTGTCGTTTGGTGCCGAGAATGCAGGTCGTGAACCATCATAATCAACTTCGCTAAATATCCACCTTCCGGGAGAAGCCACTTTTTCGTCCAATATTCTGTTGAAGCTATATATAAAATCCGAAGCAACAACATTGCGAGTGCTATCAGTAAAACATTCGCTTTTATGAAAGTACACATCAGGGCGAAGGTGGAAGGTATATGTAAGTCCATCGGGGCTTATGTTCCACGATTTTGCAATGCATGGACGGACATTAAGGTTACTGTCGAGCTGTATCAAACCGTTGAACAGCTGGCTTGTGGCCCATATCATTGCCTGATCTTTGGCAAAGGCAGGATCAAGTGAGGCTATACCTGCCGACTCGTTGTATTTGAATATCTTTTTTTCGGCGTTGTCGTTCCTGTGTTGGCAAGCCGAAATAGCAAAGAGAGTTAGCAAAAGAGATATTGTGTATACAGCAATGTTTTTCATCATTGTTTGATTAATTTTTCAACCAGTTCGTTGGCTTTTTGTAGTATTTCTTCTTCGCCACATACCTTTCTATTTTCCATTATCACTTTGCCATCGCATATAACGGTATCTACGTTATTTCCGTTGGCAGCATACACAAGGTTGGATGCCGTGTTGTTGTTGAAAGGTGTAAATGCCGGCGTATTGATATTTACTAGAAATATATCGGCCAATTTTCCTACTTCTATTTTTCCGCTATTAATGTTTAACGCTTTTGCACCGTTTTCTGTGGCCACTTTTATAGTTTCTTCGGCAGGTAGTGCTGTGGGGTCTAGTCGCCACCCTTTTTGTAGTAGGCTCATCATCTTCATGGCTTCTATCATATCTAGGTTGTTGGACGATGAGCAACCATCGGTGCCAAGGCCTATACATATACCTTTGTCGTTCATTTCGTTGTATAAGAATTTATGACCCGAAGCGAGTTTTAGGTTCGAATTTGGATTGTGAATAACCTTTACATCGTTGTCGGCAAGCATCTGTATTTCATCTTTGTCGAGCCATAGACAGTGGGCTATCACCAAATTTGGGCGTAGTACACCCAAGCTGTTGAGGTATCGAACCGGCGACATGCCGAAGTTCTTTACAGCGTTTTGATGTTCGATTTGTGTTTCGGCAAGGTGTGTGTGTACAATAATATTGTGTTCTTTGGCAAAATCCATAGCCCATTTGTATGATCCTCCCGATACGGTATATATGGCATGAGGGGCTATTGAAAACATAATTCGGCTGCTATAGTTTCCTTCAAAATCTTTTGCACTTATCCTGCTTTGCACCTTTTTTGCCTGAACGGGGTCTAGGCCGTCAAACATTAGTTGCGGAAATACTCCGCGTATGCCCATCTCGTCGGTGGCACGTGCCGATTCTTTGAAACGGAAGTACATGTCGTTGAATGTTGTAGTGCCCGTTTTTATCATTTCAAGGCAAGCTAATTTTGTTCCCCAATACACTATTTCATCTGTAAGGTTTCTTTCGTTGGGCCAAATTTTGGTGTTTAACCATTCTTCAAGCGGTAGGTCGTCGCCATAGCCACGGAAGAAAGTCATGGCAGCATGTGTGTGCCCGTTTACCAGTCCCGGAAAGGCCGCTTTGTTACTACCATCAATAATTGTGTCTATTCCTTCGGTTTTTATGTTGTTCGAAACAGAGGTTATTTTGTTTCCCTCGATAAGGATGTCTGTACGTTGGTCGTTCAGTAAAACATTTTTTATAAGTATACTCATATTGTATAATTCTTTTTAATTACCATGAATGTCCATTGTGTTGCAGCCAGTCTTGAGCTCGTCTGTTTCCCATTTTTGCTGCTGTTTTGTAATGACTTATCTGTTTGCGTTTATTACTTTTTTTTCCAAATATTTCAGCCAATTGGCAGTACGAATAGCTGTCGTTGGGTTCTATTTCTATGGCTTTGTGATATGCTATCAAAGCCTTATCCAAATCTCCTTTAAGAAGGTAGGTGTCGGCAAGGTTTCGATATGATGGTGCATGTTTCGAATCTATGGCAATGGATTTTTCATAAAAAGATATTGCTTTTTCGTACAGTCCTTTTCGGGTGTGGTTTATCCCAAGCTGGTTATAGGCTTTTACCGATGTGCTGTCGAGTTCCAAAATCTTTTCATAGCATTGGGCTGCCTTGTCGTACAGTTTGCGTTCGCGATAGGCAATGCCCATGTTTTCATATAGTTTTATAGAGTTTGGATCTATTGCCAATCCTTTTTTGCATGTTGATATAGCCGCTTCGTAATTTTCTTTTTTCCTATACATTATAGCCAAGTTGTAATATCCGTCAATGTCTTTGGGGCTGTATTTTATTGCCTTTTGGAAGCATGAGTATGCCTCGGCTTCATTGCCTTTGTAGAAGTTTATAAACCCCAAGCAGTTATATCCACGGCCATATTTAGGGTCTATTTCCAATGCTTTTTTACACCACGTTATGGCATTGATATGCTCTTTTTGTATGCAGTAGTAGATCCCCATAGTAGCGTATGCCGATGGCGATAGCGGGTTCAATTCTATGGCTTTCTGTGCGTGTTGGTAAGCAAGTTCGTATTGTTCATTTTCGGTGTATACGTATGCCAAACGTTCATGGGCATCGGCATGGTTGGGTGATATTTCTAGTGCTAGGTTTAGGTTGGTTATGGCTTGTGAGTAATGTTCCATCTTGGTGTACAAACAGCCAAGTTCAAAATAAGCCTCGGCCATCATAGGGTTGGCTTCTATGGCCGATAGGTAGTACTGTATGGCCAAATCATTGAGCGACAGTTTTACAGCATTTCGTGCTTTCGACATATAGCTACCAATGCCAAGGCTATCGGTTTGCGAAAAAACACAATGTGACGAAAGCATGAGAGCTGCAACCGCTATGTACTTTATATTTCTACTATTCATAATATCTACCATAAATATATGTGGCATAAAACGAATATTTTGCTCTTTTATTTTATGCCAAGTTTCTTTTTTACCCTTGTGGAAAAAAAGGAACATAACTTGAAAATGCAGCAATGTGCCTATAGAAATTACATCACGAGGTAGGTTTATCTGCATCACGTAGTAGTTGAATCTGCATCACGATGAAAATTCAACTACATCACGATGGAAATTTAAGGCTATATATCGGCTGATAAATGATGCTATACCATTATGGTTGTGATACCCTATCATGAAGCAATTGATAGTAGGGTGTAAATTTATTTTATGCCTGCTTCTAAAAATGTTAAATGACTATTGCTTTGCTTTTTTTTCTTGGAAAAATACTTAAACTTAGTTCGGACATTTTTTTAGAAAGAAGTTGCCTTAAATCATTCAATGGATGATTATTTTTGATTTTAGTATCAAAAACACCCCTCAATATTCTTTATGAATAAAGAGAGGTGTGGGTTATTGGGTCAACAGCTGGTTGTTGTGTTTTTTATTTGATGTTCTCAATCAAGGGTTCAATTTCACTCTTTATCTGATTGGCTTTTTCGATTAGTTCAGATGCTGTTTTATTGTCGTAGTTCAGAAGCGACTTCAAGAAGTATTCTATCAATTGAAGTTCTTCTTTGGTGAGTGTAAGTTTTTCGTAGCATTCTTTTTGAGTCTCTACGGTTTTGGCAAATTCTATTGTCATTCTTATATTGCTTTCGCAATTGAGTAGTTGTGACACTGCCGACGAGTATTTTTTCTCAAGCATAATAGGTTTGCAAAACTGAATCAGTTCAGTAGTGAAACTCTCTATCTTCGATTCTATTTCAATTATAGGATTCATCTTTCAATGTTTGATTTATGAACATATATTTTATTTATCCATCGAAAACAAAAACTCTTCGTTCGAGCGAGTGTTGGCCATGTGTTTTTTCAAAAATTCCATTGCTTCGGACGAGTTCATATCCACCAAAAGGTTGCGGAATATAACAGTTCTGTTCAATATATCTTGTGGTACAAGCAAGTCGTCGCGTCGAGTGCTTGAAGCAGCTATATCTACAGCCGGATAAATGCGTTTGTTGGATAGTTTACGGTCGAGTTGCAATTCCATATTACCGGTTCCTTTAAATTCTTCGAATATTACATCGTCCATTTTAGAGCCGGTTTCGGTAAGTGCGGTTGCAATGATTGTAAGCGAACCACCATTTTCTATTTTACGGGCAGCACCAAAGAAACGTTTTGGTTTTTGCAATGCGTTGGCTTCCACACCGCCGCTAAGTACTTTGCCCGATGCCGGTGCCACTGTGTTGTAGGCTCTTGCCAAACGTGTGATAGAGTCTAGAACTATAACCACATCGTGTCCACATTCGGTAAGTCGTTTGGCTTTTTCGAGCACTATGTTGGCGATTTTTACGTGTCTGTCGGCCGGCTCGTCGAAAGTTGAGGCAATAACTTCGGCTTTTACGCTACGTTGCATATCGGTAACTTCTTCGGGACGCTCGTCGATAAGCAATACAATAAGATAAACTTCAGGATGATTGTAAGCAATGGCGTTGGCAATTTCTTTAAGCAAAGTGGTTTTACCTGTTTTGGGTTGGGCCACTATAAGTCCGCGTTGTCCCTTTCCGATAGGAGTAAACATATCTATGATACGCGTAGATATTGTTTCTTGAGGATGTCCTGTAAGTTTGAATTTTTCGTGTGGGAATAATGGCACCAACGAGTCGAAGGGTACACGATCTCTTACTTTGTCGGGTGAAAGGCCGTTTATTTCTACTACTTTGATAAGAGGAAAGAATTTTTCTCCTTCTTTGGGAGGACGTATTGTTCCTTTTACAGTGTCGCCGGTTTTTAGTCCAAATAGACGTATTTGCGACATCGAAACATATATATCATCAGGCGAGTTGAGGTAGTTGTAATCCGACGAGCGTAAGAATCCGAAGCCATCGGGGCTTACTTCTAATACACCTTCAGCCTCTACTACACCGTCTATCTCGAATGGATAATCTTGGCTTACTTTCTTAGTTTGTTCCGGAACAAATGCTTCTGTGTTGCCAATGTCTATTGGTTTCTTACTCTTTTTGATTTCTTTCTTGTCTTCTTTCTCTTCCTTTTGAGGTTGTTCTTTTTTATTTTCGTTGGCTGGATTTATTGCTTCCTGGTTATCGTCATCCTTTTTTTGTTCGCTAATATCTGTTTTCCTTACAGCAATGATGTTTTCATTATTTTGTGTAATGTTTTTTATTATAGTATCGTCCAGAATCATATCCGATGGGATACCTAAAATATCGGGGTGTTTTAATAGTATTTTTGTTGTAGGCTCAACGATTTCCGGTATTTGTGGTATTGTGGGCAATGTAACATCGTTGATATTGATATTAAGATCTAAATCTTTGTTCGAGTTATCGGCGACTACAGTTTTTTCTGTTTTTTTTGCTGATTTTTTTTCTGTGGAACTTTTCTCTTTTGGGATATTGTTGTTCACATTAGATTCTGCAATTGGTGTAGGTTTCAGTCTCGTTCTTCGTTGTTTTGGTGCAGTAACCTCTTTAGTTGCTTTGTTTTCAACCGGAGTTGCGGCTTGATGATCCAATATTTTATACACCAATTCTTGTTTTGTCAGTTTCATTGCACGAGAAATTCCCAATTCTTTGGCTATTTCTACAAGCTCTATGTGAGCTTTCTCAGAAAGTTCATTTTTATTATACATTATAATAAAGTGTTTTTGTTTCGTTATGTTTAGATCTTGATTTTGTTGAAAATTGCTGATTATTAATTGGTAAAAGGATGTTTTTACCACGATTAATTGATGATAATCATGGTGCAAAGATATGTATTTTATTTTAAATAATCATTGCAATTTGAAAAATATTTTTCTTTTTTCTCATATATCTACATATTTTTGAGTACTTTTGAAGCGTTTTTTGCTGTAAATGCGATGCAATAAACAGGTTGATGTATAGTGTTTTGTCATGAATTTTGTATGATAAACTATCCTTCTTTTTGTTTTGTTGCAGCAAAAAAATAGTTTTGGTTATGCTAATTAAGTACTAGAATTGTAATATGGATATACAAACACAACATTCAAACTATGGAAAAGGTTTATTTTATGGAATAATATGTTACTTTACATGGGGGTTGTTTCCACTGTATTGGAAAATGTTGGAACATGTATCTTCGTTTGAGATACTTTGCCATCGTATTATATGGTCATGTGTGTTTATGGCTGTATTTTTTTGGAGAGTGCGAAAGATGACTATAAAGCATTATATAAGAGGAATAAAACAATATTTGTTATTGCTTTTTACCGGTTCTTTGATGACACTTAATTGGGGGCTTTATATATGGGCTATTAATCATCATTATATTGTTGAGTCTAGTTTGGGTTACTATATAAATCCATTGTTTTCGGTTTTGTTTGCATCGCTGTTTCTGAAAGAAAGTCTCAATAAATCGCAAAAGATAGCAATTGTATTTGCATTGATAGGGGTGCTTTATTTTGCTGTTGATTACGGCAGATTTCCCATAATATCTCTTGTTTTGGCAACATCGTTTGCTATTTATGGGCTTATGAAAAAGAAAATGGCTATCGATGCCACTGCAGCTCTTACGGTAGAGACTATGTGGATGGCTCCGTTGGCTTTGGGGTATCTAGCTACTATGTGTTACTCGGGCAATAGTGCTTTTAATACATTACATTTGCCTACCATATTGCTTTTGCTTGGCGCCGGCATTGTAACGGCATTGCCTCTGTTGTGGTTCGGAAAATCGGCAGAGCGAATACCCTTATCTACGTTAGGATTTTTGCAATATGTATCGCCAACTATGCAGTTGCTATTAGGTGTACTTCTGTTTGGCGAGCACTTTACCGCTTCGCATATTGTTTGTTTTTCTTGTATATGGGTGGGTTTGATAATATATTCGGTCGATATAATACGTTCGGTACGTAGAAATAAGAAATAGTTGAGATAGATGGATTGGAGATGAGATTGAGATGTGTAATAATATTGTTTTTGACAATTTTGCCTATTATTGCAATGGGACAGCAAAATAATGCTGTACTACGAATGATGTGGTGGAATCTAGAGAATTTTTTCGACCCATCAAATGATAGTCTTACCGCCGATGACGATTATGCATTTGAAGGTGCTAACCATTGGACATATAAGCGTTTTTATCAAAAAAAAGATAATATCTACAAAGCTATTCTGTCTATGGGATTGGATAGGTTACCGATAGTAATAGGTGTATGTGAGGTGGAGAATGATTGGGTTCTTAGACAGTTATGTTTAAACACTCCATTGCGACGATTTGATTATGATTATGTTCATCAAGATTCGCCCGATATAAGAGGTATTGATGTCGCACTTTTGTATAGAAAAACTTTGTTTGAGGTGATTTATTTCGAATCTATTCCTGTGTTGGATAGTGCTGATACCGGTTTTAAGACACGAGATATTCTATTGGTAAAAGGATTGATAAAAGGTATGGATACTGTGTTCTTGTTGATGAATCATTTTCCATCGAAGAGGCTCGGATATGAATCGTATGAGAAGCGTTTGTTGGCAGCTGCTGTGTTGTCCAATACAATAGATACTATCATGCAACGATATTCGGATAGTAAGATAATAGTGATGGGCGATTTCAATGATACACCGTTTGACGATTGTATAACCAAAGTGTTGAAGGTATCGCCCTATAAAAAAGATTGGGAAACAAATACACTTATAAATCTTATGTCTGATATTCCTTTGGGAGAGGGAACATATAAGCACCAAGCAGCGTGGACTTGTGTTGATCAAATATTGGTAACCAAAAATTTACATCCAAACTATAGCACATCTATAGAGGTTGTGGATGGAGTTGCAAATATATATGCGGCTAAATTTTTATTGATTCCGGATAATAAATTTCTTGGAATGAAGTTGTATCGTACATATATAGGACCTAAGTATCAAGGCGGTTTTAGCGATCATTTGCCTATATATATTGATATACAGAAAACTAATGATAATAATATAAAAGATAAATGATAATGAAGAAGAATGTGCTATTAATGTTTGCAGTTGCTATCACAGCAATGTCGTGCAACAAAACTCAAAAAGAGATTATACAAACTTATGCCGATGGTAAACCACAGCTTGTATATGAAATAATGATGGTTGATGGCGAAAAACAACGCCTATCTGAAGAGATGTTTTATAATTCCGGGACCACTCGTTATTTGCATACATACAAAGATAATCAGCCATCGGGTGTGTGGAAATTTTATTACGAGTCCGGAAAGCTATTTGCCGAAGCTGATTTTTCTAAATCTAGAATTGGTGATAATTGGATGTTTTATTATGAGAATGGTGATAGAATTTATGATGAGAAAGATGAGATAACTATTTTGGAAATAACTAAGGATCGGTGTCCTATAACCGTGGAAGGTGGTGACGATTTCGATAAAAAGCAATGCCAGTTTTATTCTGATTTCGGATTGAGATGCGAAGGTAATTTGAAAAACAATAATAGAGAAGGATTGTGGACCTTCTACTTCGAAAATGGAAATAAGCAGGCCGAAGGCCACTATGTTGAAAATATTCAAGATGGGGAACATGTTGTATATCATGAGAATGGTAATTTATATTACAGAGGTAGTTACGAAAAGGGTAAGAGAATAGGACTATGGGAGTTCTTTGATGAAGAGGGACGAAAAATAGCTGAAAAAGAATTTGGTGAGAACAATAAAAATAGCGAAAATTAGTGAAATTAGATCATCCTATATATAAGATAGTAGGCGAGGTGGCCGACCAAATGGGTGTTGATGCTTTTGCTGTAGGTGGAGTGGTGAGGGATTATTTTTTGCAACGTCCTTGTACCGACATTGATATTGTATGTTTGGGTAGTGGTGTGGATTTGGCTATAAATGTTGCACACCGTATCAATGTTCATAAAGAAGTGAGAGTGTTTAAAAATTTTGGTACAGCCATGTTTCATTACCAATATGATGGTGTAGATTGGCAGATAGAGTTTGTAGGAGCACGAAAAGAATCATATAGAGCCAATAGCAGAAAACCTATTGTAGAAAACGGAACCCTTGCTGACGATCAGAATCGTAGAGATTTTACGATTAATGCTATGGCTGTAGGCCTTAATAAAGATAATTTTGGCGAACTACTGGATCCTTTTGGAGGGATACGGGATTTGGATAATGGAGTTATACGAACACCGTTGGATCCTGATATAACTTTTTCTGATGATCCTTTGCGTATGATGAGGGCCATACGGTTTGCAACCCAGTTGGGTTTCGTTATTGAGAACAAAACTTTCGATGCGATAACCAGAAATGCTCATCGAATAGAGATAGTGTCAAAGGAACGTGTGGCCGAGGAGTTAAATAAAATAGTAATGGCCAAAGAACCATCTATAGGTTTCAAACTTTTGTATAAGAGTAAACTTATGGATTTGATTTTTCCGGAGTTTTCCAAATTGAAAGGTGTTGATACCGTAAATGACCGGGGACATAAAGATAATTTTTATCATTCTCTTGAAGTATTGGACAATGTGGCCAAGCATAGTAATAATCTATGGCTTAGATGGGCTGCAATATTGCATGATATAGGCAAACCGGCTACCAAGCGTTATGACGAAAAATTGGGTTGGACTTTTCATGGTCACGAGGTGAAAGGGGCAAAGATGGTTAGAACGATATTCCGAAAAATGAAATTGCCGATGAATGAGAAGATGAAATATGTAGAAAAACTTGTATTGCTTCATTTGCGACCAATTATTCTTTCGGAAGATATTGTTACAGACTCGGCAGTGAGACGGTTGTTGTTTGATGCCGGCGACGATATAGATGATTTGATGCTACTATGCGAAGCCGATATTACATCGAAGAACGTACAAAAGGTACAGAAATATTTGACCAATTTCAAATTAGTACGTCAGAAGTTGATAGATATAGAAGAGAAAGACAGAATACGCAATTTCCAGCCTCCTATAAGTGGCGAAGATATAATGGAACTTTTCGATATGCAACCATGCCGTGAGATAGGTGTGATAAAAAATGCAATAAAAGAAGCTATATTAGAAGGAATTATTCCAAATGAATATGAAGCGGCATACTCATTTATGCTTCAAGAAGCAGAAAAGATGGGTATGAAACCTATAAAACAGAAATAGTATATATCATGGTGGTGAATAGTAAAAAACTTGTGGTAGTCTTGGGTCCCACAGCGATAGGAAAAACGGCTTTGGCAATAGATGTTGCAAAACACCTAGATACAGAGATAATTTCATCCGATTCCAGACAGTTCTACAAAGAGTTGAATATAGGAGTGGCACGACCTTCGGACGATGAATTGAAAGCTGTAAAACATCATCTGATTGCTAACCTTTCTGTGGAAGATTATTACAATGTTTCGATGTACGAACAAGATGCGTTGAGGTGTTTAGATACTATATTTGCCACCAAGGATATAGCTGTATGCGTTGGCGGATCGGGGTTATATATTGATGCATTATGTAGAGGTATAGCCGATTTGCCTGATCCTGATCCCGAATTAAGAAAGAAACTCAGAGAGGATTATGAGAAGGGAGGAATAGAAGAAATACGATTTCAATTGAAATTTTCAGATCCTGAATATTATGATGAGGTTGATTTGGCCAACCCAATAAGAATTTTGAGGGCTTTGGAAGTATGCTATATGACAGGTAAACCTTTTTCGCAAGTGCGAAAACAAGCACAAAAGCAACGCCCATTCGATATAATAAAGATCGGTATGTGTATGGAAAGGGAATTATTGAATGATAGGATTAATAATCGTGTGGATGTAATGGTAAATATGGGATTGCTGCATGAGGTGGAGAGTGTATGTCCATATCGTAGCTGCACAGCTTTGAATACTGTAGGCTACAAGGAGATATTCGATTATATGGATGGTAATCTAACATTGCAACAAGCCATAGATAATATCAAGACAAATACACGACGATATGCCAAAAGACAAATGACATGGTTTCGCCGTTACAACGACATTAATTGGATTGAAACAGATAAATGTGTTTCTGTTTGCGACCAAGCACTACGAATTATTGGAATACAAATTGATTAGGTAATAAAAAACCTTGCAACATGAAAAAAACAATCTTGTTGCAAGGTCTTGGCGGAAAGAGAGGGATTCGAACCCCCGGACCCGTGAAGATCAACGGTTTTCAAGACCGCCGCATTCGACCACTCTGCCATCTTTCCGTGTGCAAAGATACAAACTTTTTCCATATCTGACAAACTTTTTTTTACTTATTTTATAATTGCTTTATTTTCAGTATTAAAAAATACTGCCTTTCTCTTTAATAGCTGCTATAATTATGACAAAATATGGCGTGAATTCTATTTTTTGGACCGTTGATTTGTCAAATTATGTGGAAATTTCTATATATCCTTAATTATTAGTATAATATGCGTTTTTTTATTCTTTTCTACTTGTATATATGATAGCTAAAAGGCTACATCGAAAATATCGATGTAGCCTTTTAGTTTAATGAGAGTGTTGTTATAGTCTTTTTGTACTGTTATTCAGTTTTTTCTCTTCCCAATGGAATGGTTCAAATTGTTCGTCATCTTTTAGTTGATTCCACGATGGTTTACGCATGGCATATATTATAAACGGTATTCCCACTACGATGATACATCCCAAAATAAGTACAGAGAACCAAACTATAGGACTTCCCGAAGGTATCTGGCTGGGAGGTATAAAACTTAAAACGAATGCAAGTAACGAGCCGCAGAATCCCAAGCCTCCTATTATCCACATGAAAAGGTTGTTGCCCAAACGAAATGGACGTTTTGCATCTTTCATCTTGTAGCGTAGCACTATGGCAGCCGAAAACATAAGCATATACATTATAAGGTAGAGAAGCACTGTAAGTTGCGATAGAATTTGATAGAATGTTTGAACCGATGGCATTACCACAAACAATAGGCTTAAAACCGTAACTATACATCCTTGTACAATAAGTATGTTCTTTTGAACACCATTATGGTTGGTTTTTTGTAGGAAAGGAGGAAGGTAACCGGCTCTGCCTACCGAAAGTAAACCTTTCGAAGGTCCCGATACCCATGTAAGTACACTGGCCAACACGCCAAAAGCCAACGCTATAGCTATGACGGGCGAAAGCCACGACATGTGGATATAGTTGAAGTATCCATCAAATCCGGTAAGCAAACTTTGAGTTAGATTGATGTCTTTTTGAGGAATAATGATACCTAGCGAGAATGTACCCAAAATAAATATAAGCACCGTAATAAATGCTCCCACAAATACAGCTTTGGGATAGTTCTTGCTTGGATTTTCGACATCTTTTACGTGTACACCCGACATTTCCATACCGGCAAAGAACAAGAATATACTTGAAGCCAATACCAAATTGGAGAAATTAGATAGGTCGGGGAAGAAGCTGCCATTCCAATCCATCTGCGACTTTCCGCCGGTGGCCAAGTAAATAACGGCCAAAACAATCAGAAGTCCTGCAGGAATAATGGTTCCTACCAAACCGCCTATCTTGGATATTTTTCCTACCCATCCAAGACCTTTCAGCGAAATAAATGTGGCAAGCCAATAAATAATCAATACCACCACAAGGGTGTATATCCTGTTGGAAGCAAGCATCATATCGGCCGATGGTTGTAGGCCGATAAAAGCAATGGCTACAGCTCCGAAAGTAAGTACTGTGGGGTACCAGATAGTGCTTTGTACCCATTGTATCCATATAGCCAAAAAACCCAATCGTTTGCCATAGGCTTCTCCAACCCAGCGAAACACACCACCTTGCTTGTCTTGAAACATTGCCGCCAGCTCGGCAGCTACAAGCGATGTGGGTATAAGAAAAACAATGGCAGCAAAAAGGTAGTAGAAGGCCGATGCAACTCCATATTCGGCTTCGGCCGGTAGACCTCTGAGGCTAACTACCGCAGTGATGTTCATAATGGCCAATGTGAATACACTCAGCTTGGCCGCACTTTTTTTTGTAACTGTTGATGACATAATTATTATTTTTTCATTAGTACATAAATCTTTTTTCGTATGCCTATAACATTGGTTTAGGCCTTTTGTTCGATTTGTTTATAGGGTTCATAATCTCGTGTCGTTGATTTGCCGGCATCGTGTCGTTGGTTTATAGCCTCCCCAACGGCTTTGGGAATCTTCCCCAACGGCTTTGGGAACCCTCCCCAACGGCTTTGGGAATCCTCCCCAACGGCTTTGGGAATCCTCCCCAACGGCTTTGGGAACCCTCCCCAACGGCTTTGGGAATCCTCCCCAACGGCTTTGGGAATCCTCCCCAACGGCTTTGGGGAACCTCCCCAACGGCTTTGGGGAACCTCCCCAACGGCTTTGGGGAACCATATTGTTAAGCATCGAATTTCAACGGTTCAAGCACAGGATAATGTGTGTGAAAGCTATGCAATACGACCCTACGGACATGTGGCGGATAGTAGTAGGGGAGTATAGCATTCGCCCAATATACAAGATTTGCCAAAAAATCGATGGTAAAATTTACGGTATACTGTCAAATGAGTCGCACCCGGGTATGAACACATTGATGATATACCGTTGTGAAGATGAGACCCGGCTGTAAAAAACTGTCTTGCTATTGTCGTTTTTTTCTATTGCAATAGATACCCATTCTTATTCGGCTATTGAAAAACCTTGACAATAGCATTCCGCCAATCACTTGTAAAGCAATTTTTAGAAGTTGCCTAAAAAGAAAAGACGAGAGCAGAACTAAGCAGACTGTTTTCGAGGAAAAAAAACGATTACTTCGAAACCAATGGTAAGCAGACTTCGATTGGCATAGTCGACAAAGTACGAGAGCAATGGTTCGCTCACGTCCTAAGGGTGGTTCCCTCACGTCCTGAGGGTGGTTCCCTTATGTCGTGAGTATAGTCTACTCACGACGTGAGTATAGTCTACTCACGACGTGAGGAGACTATCACAATCGAAGTTTATCGACTATCATTCTCGAACTCTTTCGACTATCACCCTCGAACTCTTTCAATCACCACTCTCGAACAAAACACGAATTCAATTGAAATACAAATACATAAAACCACAGCAGAATGGCTACAAGCTAATCTCACCCAAAAACAAAGTTATCCCATATATGCCACATCGGTAACATATATGGGATAAACCGCTAAGATATACAGCAATCCAAAACTTGTCACACACACATTGCCGGACAAGATGTATGTGATAAAAGAATTCTATTAGAAAAAATATCTATTCTTCTTTTTGTTGTTCAAGGGATATTTTTACACTATTCACTTCATCTATCAGCTGAGCTTGTGTTGGCAAATATAATTGATATTCACGAGCAAGTATTGTTTTATTTTCGTCGGGCAAAGTCATTTTCACCACCGTATCGTTTTTACTTGTACCCAACAATATACCAATGGTTGGGTTTTCATCGGGTAGTTTTTCACACCTGTCGTAATAGTTTACATACATTTGCAACTGTCCCAAATCCTGATGCGTAATCTTTCCTGTCTTCAGTTCTATAACCACAAAACATCTAAGCAAACGATTGTAAAACACCAAATCAGCAAAAAACTCATCATCTTCGAGCAATATCCTTTTCTGCCTTGCCACAAACGAAAAACCATTGCCCATTTCAAGCAAAAAGTCGGCAAGATGAGAGATGATGGCAGTTTCCAAATCCTTTTCATAATATGCAGCCTTGCGTTCCAATCCCAAGAACTCCAAAACCATAGGGTCTTTGATAATCTCTTGCGGAGTTTGTGGCAAACGCTCCCGCCGAGCCACTGCCAATACAGCCTCCTTGTCGTTGCTCAATAGCAAACGCTCGTA
>JAFWBF010000081.1 GCA_017507285.1 Bacteroidales bacterium
GATGTGGCGATTGAAATATTTCCCATTCTGTGTTGTTCACTTCTATGTTGGGCAGACCTATTTGTTCCAAGTAGGTTTGAACTGTTTTTACACCTTCAATGGTTTTAAGTAATAGGTCGGTACAGTTGTTGTCGCTTTGTATAAGAGTGTGTTTTAGAATCTCGGCCAGGCTTAGGGTGGTATCGGTGTTTGTAAGTGCATCCCGAAGAGGGCTCCATGTGTTTTTGTGCATATCTTTAATGGTTATATGTATGGGTGTTTGCAGGGTGTACAAACCACTGTCTATCTTGTTCATCACGCACATTGCAATAGGTAGCTTATATACGCTTAGCATTGGAAGCATTTTCTCGCCGTTTATGCTTATGGTGTAGGCATCTTCTATGAATGTTACAGACACGCCCACAGTAGCCTGATAGTTGTTACAATACGCTATAATTTTGTTTCGGAGGCTATCTGCATTTGCATGGACAAGACTGCTTGCCGATATTATTGCCAATAGTATTATTATTTTTCTCATCATGTTTTATGTTTTTCTTTTTTGGCGGCAGGAAATAATATGTTGTTCAGAATAAGTCTGTATCCCGGCGAGTTTGGGTATAGCGACAGGTCGGTAGGAGGGTCGCCAACGTAGTGTTGGTAGTCTTCGGGGTCGTGTCCGCCAAGGAAAGTCCATGTTCCTTTGCCCATAGTGCCGTGTAGGTACCTAACTTCGTCCATCTCTTTGTTTTCGCCCAAAATAATGGCATTGGTTTTTACGTAGCGTTTGCGAAATGCTGTAGATTGTCCCATAAAACCTTTTATTACTCGTTGGTGGTTCTGAGTAAGCATAGTCGGTATCCAATCCCATTTTGCTGAGAAGTCGAAAAGTGTAAAGAAATCGTTCTTTTCGGTTATGTGTTTGGCTCTTTGATAGGGGTTGATGTCAATGTCAGACACTTCGTATTCGGAAGGATTGGTGCTAATTCTAAAATCTTTGAAGGCAAAAGTCTTGCTATAATCAAGCATGGCCTGTGCGTTGGGTTGCATAGGGTCGCCATCGAACATCTGTTCGCATATATCTATACCTTCTGCCGCCAATGCAATATCGTAGCTGTCGGGCGCCGAGCACATGGCAAACAAGAAGCCACCACCCATCACAAAGTCTCGTATTTTGTGAGCAACAGCAAGTTTTAATTGCGATACCTTTTGGAAACCCAGCTCTTTGGCTGTTTGGTTTTGCAGTCGTACGTCCTCTATATACCACTGCTGGTTTCTATATGATCCCCAAAATTTTCCAAACTGTCCTGTAAAGTCTTCGTGGTGTAGATGTAGCCAATCGTACATTGGTAGTACACCGCTTATAACTTCGTGGTCGTACACTACATCGTAGGGTATCTCGGCATAGGTTAGTACAAGGGTTACGGCATCGTCCCAAGGTAATTTGTTTTTAGGAGAGTACACTGCTATTTTGGGAGCTTTGTGCAATCGTACTACATCTTGATTTACTGATGGATCGGCAATTTCATTCAATATAGCTGTCGATTGTCCATCGGCAATTATTTCGTAGGTAACCCCACGAAGTTTACATTCTCGTTCTATAATTGCGGAATACTGTGTCATGAACGTACCACCTCGGTAGTTGAGTAGCCACGACACTTCGCCTCCTTCGCCAAGTATCCAATATGCCACTCCGTAGCTCTTAAGGTGGTTTTTCTGTACCTCGTCCATAGGTATCAGTAGGTACGATGCATAGGTTGGAAATATGCTTGCAATAATTATGCCTACTATTGTTATTATCTTTTTCATTATCTATATTATTATGTTTTTCTTACAATTGATTTTAATAATCTCTATCTTGTTTTTGGGGCAAAGCTTTTTTATTGGCTTACAAAGGTCCATTGTTTGCGTGTACTATTGCCCACTCCATCGGTTATCACCACTTCCAGTTCGTTGGTTCCGGGTTGTGCTGTTTGCGATATGTCTATACTTAATGAAGCTGTTTTTCCATCATATTCTGCCAAAGCCCATTGGCCGTTGATGTAGCAGTCGTATTTGGCTATTCCGGACAGATTGTCTGATATTTTCACACGTGGATATATAACCTTAAGTTTGGCACCATTTTTGAAATTTATTGCCGAAACTTTTGGAGCAGTGGTATCAATGGCCAATGCCAATCCGGCAAATACCTTGGGTAAAACTACAACAGTGTCGGCGGTGATGCTGAAAGGCTGTGCTGTAATTCTTTTCTCGTCTATGGCTACTGCCACTATTTTGTTCTTTATATTTCTTAGGTGTGTAGGTATGGTTATTTTGGCAGTGTATGTTTTGTGTGGGGGATAGTTGTGACGTTTAAAATCAAGGTTGTGTACATCTGTAAGTACATTGTTGTGGTTGGTTTTTGACTTGTAGTATTTCATCAAATCATTGTCGTAGAAAGTGTTTTCGTCGAAATATACAGCAAAATCTTCTGCTTGATAATGGTTTTTTGTGTAGTAGGCTATAGGTATTGTATATTCGGTTTCGGCTTTTGCCGGTGTTTTATCTATAGTTTGTGGGGTGTATTTTATTATAAACGATTGTTTTGCAGTGTTGCCCGAAAAGTCCCTTACTATATATTCTACCTTATGACAGCCTTTTTCGCTGAAGGTTATGTAACCATTGTTTTTGTATGTTCGAGCCACTTGACTGTTGTTTCCTCTAAGTAGGCGCGATAGTATGTAGGCTTGTCTGTATTTCTTGTACCATTCATAATCTATCATGCTGTTTATTGCACGTGTTTCTTCAAACAAAAATTCGTTTGGGCAATAGTGGAACCATAGCTGGTCGTCTACCAACAGCTTTATTTCGTATACCCCGTTTTTTAGTGTCGAGTTTGGCGATGCGTCGGTGGCATATATCCCTGTGTATATCCATCCTTTTGCTTCTATGGTATCTCTGTAGGTTGTGTATTTCTTTTTGGTTTTCTTGTTGGTACGTGTTTCTTTTAGCATTATGCTTTTGTTTTGACCGTTTATTTGTGAGCGACCATCGGCCGGATATACCTTTATGTTGTGTATGGTAGGGGCTATGTTGTCGGCAAAAGTCAATCCAAATAGCAGTGGATTTATGGTCTTGTCGTTGTGTGCATGCCTGAGTTCAAAGTGTAAGTGAGGGCCTCCGCTACTTCCGCTGTTGCCGGCGTTGCCTATTTGCATTCCTTTGCTTACCGGCAATACTCCTTCGTCCACCTCTATATCTATTTCAAAAGCACGATGGCCGTAATGATAGTTGTAGGTATAGTTGGCCATTGCACCGCAAAAATTATTCAAGTGCATATATACGCTTTTGTATCCGTTTGGGTGTGTGATGTATAGGGTTTTTCCACCGCCGTGTGCCGATACTTTTATGCGAGACACATAGCCATCGGCTACAGCATATACCGGCTCGCCTATTTTGCCCCCTATACGATAGTCCATTCCCGAATGGAAATGGTTGCTACGTACTTCGGCAAAGGTTCCTGATAAGGCCAAAGGTATGTTTAATGGCGACCGAAAATAGTTTTGGGGAAACTCTGTCTCTTGTCCGTTTACACTTGTGGCCAACAATGTGGCTGTGTATATGGCTATGGTTTTGGTTTTTATGCTTGTTGCTAAAACTCTTAATGTTCTATTTTTTGAGTAAGTGTGTTTGTGTTTATTTCTTTTATACATTGTATGTTGCTTATTTCTTTTACAAAATTATTCTTAGCTGTACTGTCGTTATCGTAGGTTATTATGTCCATTTTTATTTCCACCACTCCGTCGGAGGTGTTGTGTGTCGACTTCATTTTTTGCATTTGGAAGTTTTCGTAACGGCTTATTGTTTCAATCAGTAGGTTACGTATCTGCATCTCGTTGCGTAGTTCTGTTATAACTATAAGCGAGAAACCAATATTGCGTATCTCTATTGCTTTCTGAGGACGGCTGTCGAAATAGTCCGATAGGGGTTTGAGCAATAAATGTGTGGCTATTATGGCTCCGGCAGCAATAGCTGCTTGAAGGTAAAGCCCAAATCCACATAGCGACCCTATGGCTGCCGAACACCAAAGTGTGGCTGCCGTATTGAGCCCGTGGATGGTAAAACCATCGCGCATGATAACGCCTGCTCCCAAAAAGCCTATGCCGGTAACCACTTGTGCCAATACCCGCACATTGTCAGACAGACCTACCTTTGACACACTTTCGGATATAAGTATGAATATGCAGGCTCCCAAGGCTACGAGTGCGTTGGTGGTAAGCCCGGCACTGCGTTGTTTTATTTGGCGTTCCACACCAATAAAGGCTCCAAGTATGAGAGCCATAAACAAACGGTACAAAAATACTTTCAGTTCCATATCTGTATAATACATAATCTATATAAACCACGAAAAGGCTTTTTTATTGTATGTACAAGCAAAAATAATTTATGCCAACTTCTGAAAAATGCTTTCAGATGCTTTGTGGAATTTTTCACTTTGTAGAAATTGCCTTAAAATACAAAGAGACTCCGATGGGAGTCTCTTAAAATGAAAAAACAATTTTTAAAACAAGCCTTAGCATGTATCAGTATCGATTGACAATTACGTATAAGTTGTAGAAATATTGTGGAACCATGCAAGAAAAAAAACAAATCATGCAAAAGTTTTAAAGACCGTTCTTTGATAATTCTGAAATGTGGAATTTTTAGAATTTGTTTATAGCTACTTTGTCAAAAGCTGTAGATAACATACCTCTATGCCTCATCATACATTGTATAGTAGTCTTGTCGTAAGAAGTATAATTGTATTGTCGTAAGAAGTATAATTGCTTTGTCGTAAGAAGTATGCTTTGCTAAAGCCATTAGGAAACACTGCTAAAGCCATTAGGAAATGCTCCTAAAGTCATTAGGAAATACTCCTAAAGCCATTAGGAGACACTGCTAAAGCCATTAGGAAATACTCCTAAAGCCATTAGGAAATACTCCTAAAGCCATTAGGAGACTATGGTTTGTACGATAGGATGATCTTATTTCCTACCACAAAGGAACCATACTTTCTACGAACATGCAACTATAGTTTATATGACAATCCAACAATGTTCAGAATGCGAACTGCCATATATATCCCAAAC